>NZ_JBHUDX010000004.1:182212-216267 GCF_042678285.1 Streptomyces caeni | reverse complement strand
ACACCCTGTCTGCGTTCCCGGACGCACCGTCAGCATTCGGAATGACTCGTCTAGGCACGGCAGGCCGACCGGGGACGGGGGCGCACGGCGCGGTCGCCCGCACGAGCGACGGAGGCGGCCGACTGCCCGGCCGCGACGCCCGGATCGGCGGTAGGGCACACGACACGCGCGGCCCGACGCGTGCCATGCGACACGCAACGCGGAACACACGACGCACGCTATCCGGACACACAACGCGGACACGCGACGTGGGGACACGCGACGTGGGGACACGCGACGTGGGGACACGCAACGCGGAACACACGACGCACGCTATCCGGACACGCGACGCGGGCCCATGACGCGGGACGCCCGTGCGGCGCGGTCTCAGCGATGGGCGAGCCAGTCCCCGCCCTCGATCAGCCGGCCGTGCGCCCGCAGCCGCGCCGCCACGGCGGGCGCGGCGACGTACACCCAGGCCCGTACCGTGCCGCCGTCCGCGCCCGTCACGTCCCGGGCCACCCGCTCGTACAGGCTGCGCGGATCGCCCGGCACGCAGTCCTCCAGCAGGTCGAGAGCAGCGAGCAGCTCCGCGTACGCCTCCGGCCGCGCGGTGATGATCTCGCCGCTGACCGTGCCGCCGCCCTGCTCGACGGCGTACGGGTATCCGGGGCCGTCGTAGAGCACGGCGCCCGGCAGCAGCCCCGGTTCCTCAAAGCGGGTGCGGCCGCGCAGGAAGAGGTCGTGGTTGGGCTCGCCGGGACGCAGGGTCCCGTACACGAAGAACGGCAGTCTCACGCGCCGGCTCCCCCGCTGGTCCCGGTGGTCGCGCCGTTCGCCGCAGCCATGATCGATCTCCTCCCGCCCCTCTACCGAAGCCTTGCAGAAACGATTCTCACCCCTCACACATCTTCGTGAATGAGCTATGGACATGACATGTCATGAACCCTTAAATCGAAGCGACGTCGGGGGCCACCGCCCCCGATCCCCCACATACGCCCCCGGGCGCCACTTCGAGGAGACCGATGAGTCGGATACGGCACATCCGAGGTTCCCGTCTCGCCGCGGCCGGCACGGCCGTGGCCACCGCGGCCCTGCTGGCCGCCGCTCTCGCCCCCGCACCCGCCGCCGGCGCGGCCGCCAGACCCGGCCGGGCCACCGCGATCGCCAACGCCACCGCCGCGCTGCGGCAGCAGGCCGCCCAACTGGGCCTGTCCTCCGCGCAGGGCACCACCGTCCGCGACGTCGTCGTCGACGCGGACGGCAGCCAGCATGTGCGCTACGACCGGACGTACCGTCAGCTCCCAGTCCTCGGCGGCGACTTCGTGGTCCATCTGGCCCCGAGCGGCTCCTACCGCAGCGCGGACCGGGCCACCACGCGCGTCGTCTCCGTGCCGACGACCACCCCCACGGTCAAGGCACCTCGGGCGGCCGACCTGGCCGCCGCCGCACTGCGCGCCGCGAACACCGGAGAGTTGCTGAAGCGCGTGACCGCCAAGCCGCAGCTCGTCGTCGACGCCCTGCACGGCGCGCCCCGGCTGGCCTGGCGCACCAACGCGGTGGGGCAGGACTCGCTGGGCAACCCGGTCGCCCGCACCGTCCTCACGGACGCCCGCACCGGCCGTCAGATCGACGCGTGGGACAGCATCGAGACGGCGACCGGCGACGGGAAGTCCCTGTACGGCGGCACGGTTCCGCTGGAGACCACCCTGTCCGGGTCGAGCTACCAGCTCAAGGACCCGACCCGCGGGAACACCTACACGGGCGACGCCGAGAACAAGACGGACCTGTGCATCTTCGGGATCTGCTTCAGCCGCGCCCCCGCCACCCTGTTCACCGACGCCGACAACCACTGGGGCACCGGCACGACCGCGGACCGTTCCTCGGCGGCGGTGGACGCGCAGTACGGGACCGACGAGACATGGGACTACTACAAGAACGTCCACGGCCGCACCGGCATCGCGGGCGACGGCAAGGGCTCGTACAACCGCGTGCACTACGGGAACAACTACAACAACGCCTTCTGGGACGACAGCTGCTTCTGCATGACGTACGGCGACGGTGACGGGACGACGTTCGGCCCGCTGGTGGCGCTGGACGTGGCCGGCCACGAGATGTCGCACGGCGTGACGTCGACGACCGCGGCACTGACGTACTCCGGCGAGTCCGGCGGCCTGAACGAGGCGACCTCGGACATCTTCGGCACACTGGTGGAGTGGTACGCGAACAACTCCTCGGACCCCGGTGACTACCTCATCGGCGAGAAGATCGTCCGCTCGGGCTTCGGAGAGCCGGCGCTGCGGTACATGGATCAGCCGTCCAAGGACGGGAACTCGGCAAACTGCTGGAGCTCCTCGGTCGGGAACCTGGACGTCCACTACTCGTCGGGCGTCGCCAACCACTTCGCCTACCTGCTCGCCGAGGGCAGCGGCGCGAAGACGCTCAACGGGGTCTCCTACAACTCCCCCACCTGCAACGGCTCGACCGTGACGGGCATCGGCCGCGACAAGCTCGGCAAGATCTGGTACCGGGCCCTGACGGTCTACATGACGTCGTCGACGAACTACGCGGGCGCGCGGACGGCGACGCTGAACGCCGCGAAGGACCTCTACGGCGCGGGCAGCGCGGAGTACAACGCCGTGGCGGCGGCGTGGAGCGCGGTGAACGTGGGCTGAGCGAAAAGCCGTGGCGGGTCGGCTGCCGGAGCGCCTAGGCTCCGGCAGCCGACCCGCCATCCGGCCCCGGTCATCCGGCTGCCCGGTCATCCGGCTGCCCGGCTGCCGACCGACGCACGGAGATCCATTCCCACCGTGAAGATGCACCCCGACGAACTGGAAGTCGACGGTGCGCTGGTGCGCCGGCTGGTCGCGGACGGGAGCGGGGACGCGGACGGGAGCGGGGCGGAGGCATCCGCGGCTGTGGTCATGACGCACAGCCGCATACCTCAACCATTGTTGAGGTCAAGTCGCCTCCTCCACTCCCGGCGCAACGGCCGGTCACCCGTTCACAGCCGGCGGCTCCCCCCTTCGGGCCCCCTTCCGGTAGCCCGGCACCCGTACGTCCATGACCTGCTGAAAGGCCGTCGGGACCGCCCGGACGGGCCAGTCGCGGCACACCCGTTCGCCGTACGTCTGACGGCGCGCCAAGAAGCGTGAGCGGCCGTGTGCGACTTTCCTCGACAGGGCAGGGGCACGACCGACGCAGCGGCACACTGGGGGTGCCGCGGGCCGTGCCCTCCCGGAGGTGCACCCCATGCGACGTACGTCCCGTCTGCTGACCGGTACCGCGCTCGCCGTCGCCGCGGGCCTCGCGGCGGCCGTACCCGCGTACGCCGGTGACGCCCAAGGGCTGGAGGTCTTCCCCTCCACCGTCGCGCCCGGGGGCGAGGTCACCGTCAACACGGCGGCCTGCGGGTCGGACGGCTCGGCGGCGGGCGACGCAACCGCGGTCGGCGCCGGCGCCTTCGCGCTCGCCCCCAGCACGCACGAACAGGACGCGATCGGGCGGTTCCGGGTGCCGCCCGGTGCGCAGCCGGGCACCTACGAGATCGTCGCGAAGTGCTCCGGCGGCCGACACGCGAAGGTGACGGGCGACCTGACGGTGACCCTGGCCCCGGCCCAGGATCAGACGCGTCCGCGAGGAAGCGTGAAGACGGGGGTCGGCGGCGCACTCGGCCCCGACCCCGTGCGGACCGCGGCCGGTGTGACGGCTCTCGCCGTCGCCGCCGCGGGCGGTACCTGGCTCCTGCATCGCCGTGCGAGAGGCGACGGGATGTGACGGACATCCTCCGCTGTCCGTCCGCCGGTACCGCCGTCCCCGATCCCCCTCCGGGTCCGATGCCCCTCGCGGCCCGGAGGGGGGCCGGGAGACGCTCCGGCCAGACCGGGGCCAGGCCCGGCATCCACGAAGGAGGCTCACGTGCGCAAGGCCGGCAGGCCCGGCACCGTCGGTGACGCCGCCATAGCGTCCGTCACCGTGGTCGCCCTGTGTTCCGGCGGCTGGCTGCTCGGCAGCGGCTCCCAGTCCCACGCGCCACCGCAGCCGTCGGCCGCGCAGGCCGCTTCCGACCCCGATCGCGCAGGATCCGCCACCTCCCCGCTGCCGCCCTCGCCGCCCGTCCGCATCCGGATACCCTCGATCCGAGTCGACGCCCCCCTGACCGGCCTGGGGCTGACGAGCAGCGGCAGCCTGGAGGCCCCGCCCGCCGGGAACAAGAACCTGGCCGGCTGGTACGAGGCGGGCACCATGCCCGGCGAGACGGGCACCGCGATCGTCGCCGGTCACGTCGACAACGCCCAGGGCCCTGCCGTCTTCTACGACCTCGGCGCCCTGACGAAGGGCAGCACGATCGAGATCGGACGCCGCGACCGCTCGACGGCCGTCTTCACGGTGGACGCGGTCGAGGTGTACGAGGCGAAGGACTTCCCCGACGACCGGGTCTACGGGGCGGCGCACCGCCCCGAACTTCGGGTGATCACCTGCGGGGGCGGCTACTCCAAGGCGACGGGCTACCAGGGCAACGTGGTCGTCTTCGCGCACCTCACCGCCGTGCGCTGACCCGCCGCCGGACGCCGGATCGCCACCGGCGGACGCCGCCGCGCTCCCTCAGGCGCCTCCCCGCTTCCCCGTACGCCGGCCCGCTCAGGCCACCCACTGCTGGTAGGCCAGGTTCGCGACCAGCGCGAAGACCACCGTCAGCAGCACGATGCGGACGAAGCCGCTGCCCTTCTTCAGCGCGGTGCGCGCCCCCACCGTGCCGCCGGCCAGGTTGAAAACGGCCATCGGCACGGCCAGTTGCCAGAAGACGGTGCCCTTCCAGGCGAAGGTCGCGAGGGCACCGACGTTGGTGCAGCAGTTGACGATCTTGGCGGTGGCGGAGGCGGTCACCAGGTCGAGGTGCAGGACGGCGGTGAGCGCCAGCACGAGGAACGTGCCCGTGCCGGGGCCGATGAGACCGTCGTAGAAGCCGATGCCGAGACCGGCGAGCCCGATCGCGGCGAGCACGCGCCGCGCGGAGACCGGCGCGGTCGAGGGGGCGGTACCGAACGCGGGCCGGAGGAGCACGAAGGCGCCCACCCCGAGCAGCACGACCATGACGACCGGCTTGAGGACGTCCGTGCTCATCCCCGCGGCCACGAACGCCCCGGCCGTGGACCCGGCCAGGGCCGCGATTCCGATCCGTACGGCCGTTCCCACGTCGACCGGTGCCCTGCGCACGTATGTCACGGCCGCGCCCGTGGTGCCGACGATCGCGACGGCCTTGTTGGTGCCGAGGGCGTACGCCGCCGGAGTGCCGCCGGGCAGCCCGAGCAGCAGCACGGGCAGCAGCACAAGCCCGCCCCCGCCGACCACGGCGTCGATCCAGCCGGCCGCGAGAGCGGTGAGGCAGAGGACGACGGCCGTGGTCAGCGATATGTCGGGCATGATCGCGACCTTAGGGAGGGGATGGACGTGCCGTCCATCGGCCTGAGGGTCTTCTGAGGTTCGGGCGGGCCGCGGATCTCCCCTCGCGCCCGGCCCACCGACCCGGCACGCACCCTCACCCCCCAACCGCCCTCCGCGAACCCTCACACCCCCGCCCCGTGCCGGCTGAGGGCAGCGTTCCCCGTGGGAAACAGTCGTGATGCGGCCGGGTAACGTCGGCATCGCACGCTGCGTTGCATGACCTCGAATACGCGTGTGGTGGTGATCGGCGCCGGACTCGCGGGCGCCCGTCTCGCCCGGCGGCTCGGCGAGCTCGGTACGCCCGCCCTGCTCGTCGGGGAGGAGGAGCACGCCCCGTACAACCGTGTCCTGCTCGCCGACGTCCTGGCCGGCCGCTACGCGCCCGAGGTGATCTCCCTGCCGGCCCCGGAGCGTCTCGTGCGCGCCCGGGTCACCCGGATCGACCGCGAGGACCGCGCGGTCCACTGCCATGACGGCTCGTTGATCGCATACGACACGCTCGTACTGGCCACCGGCTCCAACCCGGTCCTGCCGCCCCTGCGCGGACTGCTCACCGCGGACCGTCGCGAACTTCCCGAGGGCGTCCACGCGTTCCGCACGATGGACGACTGCCTGGGTCTGGCCAAGGCGGTCCGCGAGGGGATGCGCGCCGTCGTCATCGGCGGCGGCCTGCTCGGCGTCTCCGCCGCCCGCGCGCTCGCCTCCCGTGGCGCCCAGGTCGTCCTCGCCCAGCAGGCCGAGCGCCTGATGGAGCGGCAGCTCGACCCGTCCGCCTCGCGGCTGGTGCACCGCCACCTCACCGGCCTGGGCGTCGAGGTCCACACCGAGACCCGGGTCCGCGGGGTGCGCACGCTCGGCGGCGTGGTCCGCTCCGTGGAGATGGCCGACGGCTACGCCCTCGACACCGACCTCGTCGTGCTGGCCTGTGGGGTGCACCCCCGGGTGGGCCTGGCCCACGAGGCCGGGCTGGCCGTCCACAAGGGCGTCCTCGTCGACGACGAACTGCGCACCTCGGACCCGCACATCCGGGCGATCGGCGACTGCACCCAGTACGCCGGCACCGTGTACGGGCTCGCCGCTCCGGCCCTGGAACAGGCCGACGTGCTCGCCGAGCTGATCGCGAGCGAGGCCGGCGGCGCGGGCGATCCCGCCGCCCGCTACACCGGAACCCGGTCCCTGACCCGGCTCACCCTCGCCGGGCGGGACGTCCTCGACCTCGCCGCCTTCGGCGAGACGGACCCCCGCCCCGGCGACGACGTCGTGCAGCTCGCCGACGCCACCCGCGGCACCTACCGCAAGGTCGTCGTGCGCGAGGACCGCCTGGTCGGCGGCGTGCTCGTCGGTGAACTCGGCACCGTCGGCGCGCTCGCCCGCGCCTGGGAGACAGCCGAGCCGCTCCCCGCGGACGGTGCCCCGCTGCTCCACCTGATCACCAACGATGGAGGCTCCTGATGTCCACGACCGCACTTGTGGGGACCGGCCCCCGCCCCACGATCGTGCTCGTCGGCCACGGCATGGTCGGCCAGCGCTTCCTGGTAGCGCTGGCCGAGCGCGGCCTGACCGCCACGCACCGCGTGGTCGTGCTCTGCGAGGAGCCGCGCCCGGCCTACGACCGGGTCCGGCTCACCTCGTACTTCTCGGGTACGACGCCGGAGGAACTGTCCATGACGGACAGGGAGTTCATCGAGACGCACGGGATCGAGCTGCACATCGGCGCCCCGGCGGAGACGATCGACCGGAACGCCCGCACGGTGACCGCGCGCTCCGGGCTCACCGTCACGTACGACACGCTCGTCCTCGCCACCGGCTCGTACCCCTTCGTGCCACCGGTGCCCGGCAAGGACGCCACCGGCTGCTTCGTCTACCGCACCATCGAGGACCTGCTCGCCATCGAGGAGTACGCGAAGACGCGGGCCGCCACGGGCGCCGTGGTCGGCGGCGGCCTGCTCGGCCTGGAGGCGGCCGGCGCGCTCAAGGGCCTCGGACTGGCCACGCACATCGTGGAGTTCGCGCCGCGCCTGATGCCGGTGCAGGTCGACGAGGGCGGTGGCGCGGCGCTGCTGCGCACCATCGAGGACATGGGCCTGACCGTGCACACCGGCACCGGCACCCAGGAGATCGTCGTCGGTGGGGACGGCGCGGTGACGGGCATGAAGCTGTCCGACGGGTCCGAACTGGCCACGGACATGGTGGTGTTCTCGGCCGGTGTGCGCCCCCGTGACCAGCTCGCCCGCGCCTGCGGCCTCGCCGTCGGCGAGCGCGGCGGCGTCACGGTGGACGAGCAGTGCCGCACCGTCGGTGACCCGCGCGTCTTCGCGATCGGCGAGTGCGCGCTGGCGTCGGACGGGAGGGTGTACGGCCTGGTCGCGCCCGGCTACGAGATGGCCGAGACGGCCGCCGCCACGATCGCCGCCGACGAGGCCGCGTTCACCGGCGCGGACCTGTCCACCAAGCTGAAGCTGCTCGGTGTCGACGTGGCCTCCTTCGGCGACGCGCACGGCACCACCGCGGACTGCCTCGACGTCGTCTACGCGGACTCGCGCTCGGGCATGTACAAGAAGCTGGTCATCGGCCGCGGCGGCGAACTGCTCGGCGGCATCCTGGTCGGCGACGCGGAAGCGTACGGCACGCTGCGCGCGCTCACCGGGTCCGTGCCGCCCGTCGCGCCCGAACAACTGGTGCTGCCCGCGGGGGCCGGCGCCCCGGCGCAGCTCGGGCCGTCAGCACTGCCGGACGAGGCCGTCATCTGCTCCTGCCACAACGTCACCAAGGGCACGATCCGCGGCGCGGTCGCCGAGCACGGCCGCACCACCGTGCCCGAGGTGAAGAAGTGCACCAAGGCCGGTACCGGCTGCGGCAGTTGCGTCAAGGTGCTCACCCAGCTGGTCAACGACGAGCTGGAGGCGAGCGGCGTCGAGGTCGACAAGGGCCTGTGCGGCTGCTTCGCGCAGACCCGCGAGGAGCTGTACGAGATCGTCCTGGCCCTGCGCATCACCTCCTACCGGCGGCTGCTCGACCGGTTCGGACGCGAGGGCGCGCGCGGCGGCGAGGGGTGCGAGACCTGCAAGCCGGCGATCGCGTCGGTCATCGCCTCGCTCGCCCCCACGATCGGTGCCGACGGCTATGTCCTGGAGGGGGAGCAGGCGGCCCTGCAGGACACCAACGACCACTTCCTCGCCAATCTGCAGAAGAACGGCTCGTACTCGGTCGTGCCGCGCATCCCCGGCGGTGAGATCGCCCCGGAGAAGCTGATCGTGATCGGGGAGATCGCCCGCGACTTCGGCCTCTACACGAAGATCACCGGTGGTCAGCGGATCGACATGTTCGGCGCCCGGGTGGAGCAACTCCCCCTGATCTGGGCCCGCCTGGTGGACGCGGGCTTCGAGTCGGGCCACGCGTACGGCAAGGCGCTGCGCACGGTGAAGTCCTGCGTGGGCCACACCTGGTGCCGCTACGGCGTCCAGGACTCCGTGCGCATGGCGATCGACCTGGAGCTGCGCTACCGGGGGCTGAGGTCCCCGCACAAGCTGAAGTCGGCGGTCTCCGGCTGCGCCCGCGAGTGCGCCGAGGCCCAGTCGAAGGACTTCGGTGTGATCGCCACGGTGGGCGGCTGGAACCTGTACGTCGGCGGCAACGGCGGCGCGACCCCGCGCCACGCTGACCTGCTGGCCAAGGACCTGTCCGACGCCGAACTCGTCCGCCTGATCGACCGGTTCCTGATGTTCTACATCCGCACGGCCGACCGTCTGGAGCGCACCTCGGTGTGGCTGGAGCGGATCCCGGGCGGCCTGGACCACGTGCGGGACGTGATCGTCCATGACTCGCTCGGCATCTGCGAGGAACTGGAGTCCCTGATGGCCGCCCATGTCGCGGGCTACCGCGACGAGTGGGCCGAGACCATCGCCGACCCCGAGAAGCTGGCCCGGTTCGTGTCCTTCGTCAACGCCCCCGACACCCCCGATCCGGTCGTCGGATTCATCCCCGAGCGCGACCAGATCAAGCCCGACCTGCCGCTGCTGACCCTCGGCACGCATCCCCGAGCTCTCGGCTCCGCTCAAGCAGGGGAGACCCCGTTCCTGGAAGGAAGCGCCCAGCGATGACCCTGGCACCCCATAAGCTCGGCCTGACCGTCGAACTGCGTCTGGACGAAGGCTGGCTGACGGTCTGTGACCTGTCCCGGCTGGTCCCGGGCCGCGGAGTCGCGGCCCTGTTGCCGGACGGCCGCCAGGCCGCCGTCTTCCTCGACCGTGCGGGCCGCGTCCACGGCATCGACAACCGGGACCCGTTCACCGGGGCCGCCGTGCTCTCCCGCGGTCTGACCGGCAGCCACCGCGGCCGCCCCTTCGTCGCCTCGCCGCTGCTCAAGCAGCGCTTCGACCTGGAGACGGGGCAGTGCCTGGACGACGAGTCGGTGCGGGTGACGGTGTACGAGGTGCGGGCCGCCTAGGGGGTGTTTCGGAAGTCCTGTGCGGTGCCCGCGGTGTCCGGTGCATGCTCTCGGCGTGCTGGACGAAAGCCCTCGTACTGGACGTACTCGGGGTTTCGGCCGGTGCGGCGAGTGGGGGTGCCCCCTGCTCGAAGAGCCTGGGGGAGCGTGCCGGGCGCCGTGGGTGCTGTGCGGGACCTTCGAAACACCCCCTAGCCGTACCGACTGAATGTCGCCCGACCGGTCGTCCTGGACGAGTCCAGCGTCACCCGGCGGTTCTCGGCGGCTTGCCCGGACGCAGGGCAGGCCGCCGAAAACCCGCGGGAGCGGGGGACGGTTCAGCCCTCGTGCTGCTCCGAGGCCAGCAGTTCCTGCAGTTCGCCGAGCACCTCCCGGAGCCGGTCGCCGAACGCGTGCATCTGGTCGGCCACCGACAACGGAGTGCTCAGGTAGACGTTGAACAGGTCGGGCAGCAGCTGATAGGCAACGCCGATGCAGCGGCTGCTGGTCGACCCGAAGCCGAAGTAGTCGACGTTGGGTGACGGCACGGAGCTGGTGCTCAGGTAGTCGTCCCGCATCTTCAGCCAGCCCGGGCTCCGGTACAGCGCGGGCTGCTCGGTGACCCCCAGCTCCGCCCCGTGGCGGCGCTGGATCAGCTCCAGTTCCCACAGGTGCTGCTCGGGCGCCTGTCCGGACTGACACTCCTTGGCGCGCGCCACATGCTTCTCGGCTGCGGCACGGAACGCGGCGCGCCGGGTGTCCGCATCCGCCGCCGGGTCCTCCATCGCCGCCACGAACCGCTGGATCTCGGGGGTGACCACGCGCATCGCCTCGGTCCGCCCGTGCTGGTACTGCCGGGTGGCGATGGACTCGTACGTGGCGCCCAGGTGCCCCTTGGCGCGCTGGTGAGCCAGCTGGAAGGCGAGCTGGACGAAGGCGTCCGGCGAGACTCCCAGCGACTTGGGGACGTTGGAGCCGAAGTCCTTGACCGACACCGCGCTGGTCGCGGTGTTCGCCCCGTACGCCGCGAACGCGTCGGCAGCGGAACGGACCTGGTCCCGCAGGGCGTCGTCCAGTTCGAACACGATCGGCTTCAGCGCCGGCATCCCCTGGGTGGCGGCCCCGGACTGGCGGGACTGCTCCTCGGCCGGCGTGTCCAGCAGGGCGTCGACGAAGCTGAGGACGGTGACCCCGTCCAGGCCGCAGTGCTCCCCGTTGATGCCCGCCAGGCCGTTGCGGAACACGATGAGGGACACCGACTTGTCGAACCAGCGGTTGCCGCCGTCGCCGTACAGCAACTGGTCGCACGCCTCCTTGGCGTCCGCGGGCGCGGCGTCCTCCAGGCAGACGCAGAACAGCGCGGTCTCCACGTCGTCCAGCGCGTCCGCGTTACCGGGGTGGCAGGCGAGCAGGGACTGCCGCGCGTCCGCCCATTCCGCGCGGGCCATGGTGGTGAGGTGGCCCACCGGGGCGTCGGAGCCGGGCGGCTCGGCACCGGCGTCGAGGATGGCGCGCAGGCCCGCCTCCAGGTCGTCCAGGCTGTGCGGCACGCCGTCGGCACCCAGCACGTCCATCCGGAACATGCCGCCGCGGAAGAACACCAGGATGTGCCGGGCCTGGGACGGTCCCGGCCACTCGGAGGTGTAGGGGGTGCGGACGGTGTCCTGTTGCACGCCCGGAATCCGGGTGGTGGAGAACAGGAACTTGTTCTGCACCATCGACTGCGGCCGGCCGCGCAGCACCACCGGCGGAATGACCTCCTGGTCGAGCCGCCGCTTGTAGTTCAACGCCCCGGCGATGAGTCCGGCCGCCCGCTCGACCTGCGACTGGACGGAGTCCCGGAACAGGAAGAAGAAGTTGGCGTTGAGCGCGATCCGGTCCCGGCGGCCCAGGTAGCGATACGGCCAGAAGGTGTCGAGCCAGCTGTGCACGCCGGCCGTGGCGTCGTACCTCTCCAACGCCGCGTGCAGTACCCGGCCGGGGCCACCGGGCCGGAGGAACGCGGCCACCTCCGCCTCTGTCTGCGTCCGCTCGTCCTCGGTCAGCAGCGGCGCGCACCAGGCGAGGAACCTCTCGCAGCTTGCCTCCAGGGTGGGCAGCGGCACCCGCGGTAGCTGGTCCTCCAACGCGAAGGTGGAGGGAGGGCTGACGGGACTTCCCTGACTGCTCTTCAATTCTGGCCTCGTGGTGATCTCGTGGGATCTGGGTTCACTCCCGGCCGTGCGGCCGGGAGACGTAGAGCTGTGCGTACAGCCAGCCTTCCGCCTCCAGGTTTGCCTGTTCCACCCCGGCGGCGGACATCGTATCGAGCACGCCGGCCTGCTCCTGGGGAGAAGCGAACCGCCGCTGTCTGAACAGCGTTTCGACGCGTACGGTCTCGTAGCCCAGTGCGGCCAGCGCGCGCTCGACGGGGTCGAACGGGAACATCCGCAGCACGAAGTGCGCCATCCAGGGCCGCCCGCCGCCCTGGGCTTGCACGACCCGCGTGAGCGTCCGCTCGGTGACATAGCCGAGGCATCCGGTTGAGATCACCAGATCCGCCCCGGCCAACTGGGCACGCTGCCGCGGTGTGGGCTCGTCCTCCTCCAGGTTCGCGTGGACCGCGTCGTCGACGAACCCGGCCTCGAGCGCGTAGGACAGCGCGTTGCCGGAGACGTCCATGCCCACGAACCGGACGCGGTGCGCGGATCGGTGCGTCCGGGACAGCTCCCGATCGCGGGCCAGCAGCGCTTCGCGAGCCCCCGCGTCGGCCTCCGCGCCCTCGGCGTACTCCTCGTCGCGGTAGCGCGCGTACAGGTCGTCCATGGTCAAGTCGTACTTCAGCAGGGCAGCGTTGATCCCGTACGAGCACCCGATGTCCACTACCGTGGGCACCGCGACGCTCCGGGACTCCCGGTATTCCTCGATGAGCTTCTCCAAATAGGGCTTGGCCTGCTGGGGAACGCAGTAGTCGAGCGGGCCCAGCACGTTGAAGTAGGAGCGCGGATCAGGCTGGCTGTAGATGTGGTCGAGCGAGACTTTTCCGGTCGAGTCGAAGCGCACCCGGGCTTACTCCTCCGTGGACAACGAAGTGGAGAGACGGCCTGCGACGGTCACGCGGCCCCGTGTGTCTAGTCCAGCAGCAGGTCACCCCGCACGGCGTGCTCCTCGGCCGCCAGGTGCTCGGGCAGAACCCGGCCGAACAGCTGCCGGGTACGTGCCGGGCTCCCGACGACGCCGGGACGCTCGCTGTAGGCGAATATGGCGGTGTGGCGTGCGACCTCGCCTTGTACGGGGCTCACCCGGTGCAGTGCGTAGCGGCCCCTGAACAGCTGCAGGTCCCCCGGTCGCAGCCTGAGCCGCCGGATCAACCGCTCGCCCCGGCCGTCCAGCACATCGCGGACGGCGTCGACGTTCTCGTCGTCGGCGGACCTGATGTGGGGGCAGTACTCGAAGACCCCGCCGTCCTGGGCACGCTGGGTGAGCATGCTCACGGTGAACTCGTTGGTGTCGAAGTGCCAGGGGTGTTCCATGCCTGGCGGAATGACGTTGAGGACCAGTCCGGCCAGCGGGTCTGCCAGCTCGTACAGCTCCCGAAGGTCGAAGCAGCGTGCGATGAAACCCTGGAACGCCTTGTCGGAGTACAGTCGGCTGATCAGGGAGTTCACGGGAATGCGGTCGCGGGCGACGAACGCGTTGCCCCGCGTGAAGGTCCTTCGTCCCGGATGGCCGTCCGGCAGGGCGGAGTTCACGGCGATGTTGTAGACGTTGACCGTTTCGGCGTCGAAGTACGCCGAGGGGGCGAGGGCCGCGGACTCGTTCTGCAGGGTGGCGCGCAGCGCCGGGCGGACGAAGTCCGGCAGCACGGTGCAGCCCAGAGTGGACAGCTCCTGCCGGGCGCAGGAGAACACGGCCCGCGCCTCGGCGCTCTCAGGATCCGACAGGGGATAGCGCGCGGTGTCGACTATCTGGTCGAGCGTCAGGTTCTTCAAGGGCGATTCACGATCCTCTCCGCGTGTGGTCGACCGTCCTGCGCACCGAACGCCCCTCGTCCGCCGGTTCCACTTCCGACATCCCTGAATCGGCCGACGCGGTCTTTGGGCCGTCCACACCCCACCGTGGAGGCGCGTACACGAGAGTGCCGTGGCGCCGCCGTGATGTCGGAAACCTGCCGGTGTCGAAGCAGCCCCGCCTGAGCCGTGGGGAGACCCGGCTCCATGGGGCCCGAGGTGGCGCCGGGCCGGCCTCGCTCCCGCCCCGGGCCTTCGAGCCGCTCAGCCCGTCCCGTCCGGGACTCGCCGCCTTCCGGGACGGGGACAGGCGCCCGCTGAGCCCGACGAGCAAGTGATCCTCCCGAACTGGGGTCAGCGGCGACGGCCATCGCATTCATGCTCGCTGAGGGCGCGTCGTAACCTCGCCCCCGCCGTAACCCCCGTCACTCTATTGCGAGTTGCATGACCGGTTTCGGAACGAACTGCGGAGCCGGCGTCGCCATCGGACCGGGGCGGTACGCCGGATGACCTGGCCGATGGCGCCATCCCGGAGGTACAACGGCCGTCCCGCGTCGAGCGCCCGCAAAGCCGTCCCGAACCGGCGCAGACGCCCGCGAACTCGTCTCCGGCGCCGTCGACCGCGTCACCGCAGCCGCGGACCACACCGGCACCCATCCCGAGGCCCACGTCGAAACCGCCTGGCGGGAACAGGCCCTGAACGCCGAGGACCTGCCGACCTGGCGACTGGTCCGCTACGCGGACGACTTCGTCATCATGGTCCACGGCACCCGGGAACACGTCGAAGCCCTTCGCGAACAGGTGAGTACGGTCTTGGCACCGATGGGCCTCGTGCTCTCACTGGCCAAGACGCGGATCGTCCACCTCTCGGACAGATTCGGCTTCCTTGGTTTCCGCATCGTCTGGATGCGGAAACGGGGAACGGACAAGTGGCACGTCTGTACCTTCATCGCCGACAGGCCGGTCGCGTCGCTGAAGCGGAAGATCAAGGCACTGACCCAGAAGTTGTCGCATCTCGACCACAAGATCGCGTTGATCCGGATCAACCGGATTCCACGCGGCTGGGCCAACTACTTCAGGCACGCGGTCGCCAAGCACACCATGCAGACCCTGCACACCTTCGTCTGGTGGCGGGTGATCCGTTGGGTGATGCACCGGCACCGCACGAACTGGATGTCGACCCGGCGAAGGTTCCGGACCCCGGAAGGACGCTGGAAAGACATCGAGTTGGAGGGGATCAGGCTGCTCCACCTCGGCAAAGTACCGATCAATCGATACCGCTACCGGGGCAACAGCATCCCCACCCCATGGCCGGATGCTCTGGCCGGTCCGACTCCAACGGCCTGATCTCGTGGAGAGCCCGGTGCCCGGAGACGGGCACGCCGGGTTCGGCGGGCGGGCCGGGGAAACCCACCGGGAGAAATCCCGGCAGGGCGCCCCGGTCCGGGCGGGTAGCGGATGGGGCATCGCGGTAGCGGATGCGGAGTCTGATCCGCTACCCGCTCCTGGAGATCCCGGTGTCCGCTTCCAGGGCCCTGACCAGGTCGTCCACGCCGCGGGTGGACACCCGTGGACGTACCCCTCGACGATGACCGCATACAGGGCCCGGTCGATCCGGCGGCGGCGTTCCAGCAGGCTGGAAAGAAGCTGCCCGTGCGGACCTTGGGGATCGCCGGGTCCAGATCCCCACGTGCCCACCCGACCGTTGAGTTCTCCTCGGAACGGGGCTGGTGAAGAGTCTTCCCAAGCTCAGAGTTTTCGATCGGCGGACTTGCGATACGGTGCGGTTTAGCAGTGTGACGACTTCTCGGGGGATCCTGTGAACCTGTTGATCAGCCGTGTCGCGCGTTGCACGGCCCCGATCCTCCTGGGCCTGGTCCCACTCCTTCTTGCCGGCTGCAACCCTGACCCGACCGACCCCGAGAACGTCGACCCGATCACCTTGGTAAACGACACATCGAAGGCCGTTCACGTCTTCTGGTGTGCAGGCGACGGGGACAACGAATGCGCGGAGCAGGACGACCTAGGAGCCATTCACGCGGGGGCAACTCGCAATGTGCACATTTCGGCCTACGAAGTACTGCTGCACCTCAAGACGGCTTCGGGTCCGGAAGGGTACGTCTGCGAAGTCGACGCCCCGGGCAGCCGGATAGCCCTGAGTGCGTTCCATACCTCCATGAAGTCCGCACACGATCACTGCTCTGACGGAGCCTCTCCAAGCCCTCCACGCTGAGCGGCGCTCGTCGACGTGCTCCACCCATGCCTTCCATCGCCTGATCGAACTGGTGGACTGACATCACCAGGTGCCATCAACGTCGCTGGACGGCGATGGACCGCATGGGCCGCGGCAGGGCTGGAAGCCGTACTCGATTGCATGTTTCGGCAGGTCGCGCACAGCACGGCGTGAACTCCCAAAGCGGGTGTCCGAGCCAGCCGCCCTCGTATCCGCCGGGTCGGCGCGACGCCTCTTGCGAGCCATCGCCCCCAAGAGGAAGATCCTCCTTGATCGAGGGGGACATGATGCTGCGGTTCATGGACTGGTCCGTAGTCGCGATGGGGTGCGTACTGGTTCTCGGAAGTCTCGGTAGCCGCTGGCGGGAGCGGGCCAAGATTTCGAACGGAGACAACCCCGACCCGGGCATGCACTACCTCTGGGCATGGCTCCCCCTTCTCATGGGTCTGGGAATGATCGGCGCCAAGGCGCCAGGCCTGCTGCACGCGCCCCACCCCGTCGTCGAGATCATTGACGCGCTCAACTTCGTACTGGCCGTCACGGTGCTGATCTTCACCGTCCGGTCGGGGCGTCGCTTCTTCCGGCCGCGCGGCACCACGTGACAGCCCGTTCGCAGACGCTCACGGCGGAGCTACCCGGGTTGGGGGGCCAGCAGACATCATTTTGCCCGGTCAGCGACGTAGCTTGACAGTCTCTGCAGATGATGCAGAGAAGGGCGGCACCCCCGCACAGGGTGCCGCCCCTCCTGGTACGCCGGGACCGTTGCCGCGTCGGCGAGGGTCAGGTGGCCGTCAACGGTCCCGGGGCCTGTGTCGCCTAGGGGGCGTTTCGAAAGTCCTGTGCGGTGCCCGCGGTGTCCGGTGCGCGCTCTCGGCGTGCCGGACGAAAGCCCTCGTACCGGACGTACTCGGGGTTTCGGCCGGTGCGGCGAGTGCGGGTGCCCCCTGCTCGAAGAGCCTGGGGGAGCGTGCCGGGCGCCGTGGGTGCTGTGCGGGACTTCCGAAGCACCCCCTAGCGGTGGTCGCTGCCCTCCGAGGAGGACGCCGCGCGCCCCGCCTCCAGGCGGGCCACCGGGATCCGGAAGGGGGAGCAGGAGACGTAGTCCAGCCCGACCTCGTGGAAGAAGTGCACCGACTCGGGGTCACCGCCGTGCTCGCCGCAGACGCCGAGCTTGAGGTCGGGGCGGGTGGCGCGGCCGGCCTGGGCGGCGGCCTTCACCAGGGAGCCCACGCCGTCCCTGTCGATCGTCTCGAAGGGGGAGACGCCGAAGATGCCCTTCTCCAGGTAGGCCGTGAAGAAGCTGGCCTCCACGTCGTCCCGGCTGAAGCCCCACACCGTCTGGGTCAGGTCGTTGGTGCCGAACGAGAAGAACTCGGCGGCCTCGGCGATCTGCCCCGCCGTCAGCGCGGCGCGCGGCAGCTCGATCATCGTGCCGATGGCCAGCTTCAGCCGCGCCCCCGTGGCCTCCTCGACCTCCGCGATGACCCGGTCCGCCTCCTCGCGCACGATCTCCAGCTCCTGGACCGTGCCGACGAGCGGGATCATGATCTCGGCGCGGGGGTCGCCCTTCGCGGCCTTGCGCTCGGCGGCCGCCTCCGCGATCGCCCGTACCTGCATCGTGAACAGGCCCGGGATGACCAGGCCGAGGCGCACACCGCGCAGGCCCAGCATCGGGTTCTGCTCGTGCAGCCGGTGCACGGCCTGCAGCAGGCGCAGCTCGTTCTCGTGCGGCTCCTGGCGGGCCTCCGCCAGCGCCACGCGCACCGACAGCTCGGTGATGTCGGGCAGGAACTCGTGCAGCGGCGGGTCGAGGAGCCGGATGGTGACCGGCAGTCCGTCCATCGCCTCGAACAGCTCCACGAAGTCCTTCTTCTGCAGCGGGAGCAGCTCCTTGAGGGAGTCCTCCCGCTCCGTCTCCGTGTCCGCCAGGATCAGGCGCTCGACCAGCTCGCGGCGGTCGCCGAGGAACATGTGCTCAGTGCGGCACAGCCCGATGCCCTGGGCACCGAAGCGGCGCGCCCTCAACGCGTCCTCGGCGTTGTCCGCGTTCGCCCGTACCCGCAGGCGGCGCTTGCGGTCCGCGAAGGCCATGATGCGGTGCACGGCCTCCACCAGTTCGTCGGCGTCGTCCGCACCCGCGTGCATCCGGCCCTCGAAGTACTCGACGACCGGGGACGGGACCACCGGGACCTCGTCCAGGTACACCTTGCCCGACGAGCCGTCGATGGAGATGAGGTCGCCCTCCTCGACCACCACGCCGCCCGGTGCCGTCAGACGCCGGCGTTTGGTGTCGACCTCCAGCTCCTCGGCGCCGCAGACGCAGGTCTTGCCCATGCCGCGGGCCACGACCGCGGCGTGCGAGGTCTTGCCGCCGCGCGAGGTGAGGATGCCCTCCGCCGCGATCATGCCGTCCAGGTCGTCGGGGTTGGTCTCGCGGCGGATGAGGATGACCTTCTCGCCCGAACGCGACCACTTGACCGCCGTGTACGAGTCGAATACCGCCTTGCCGACGGCCGCACCCGGCGACGCCGCGATGCCCCGGCCGAGCTGCTCCACCTTCGCCTGCTCGTCGAAGCGCGGGAACATCAGCTGGGCGAGCTGGGCGCCCGTCACCCGCTGCAGCGCCTCCGCCTCGTCGATCAGGCCCTGGTCCACGAGCTGCGTGGCGATACGGAAGGCCGCGCCCGCCGTGCGCTTGCCGACGCGGGTCTGCAGCATCCACAACTGGCCGCGCTCGATGGTGAACTCGATGTCGCAGAGATCCTTGTAGTGGTTCTCCAGCGTCTCCATGATCTGCATCAGCCGGTCGTACGACTTCTTGTCGATCTGCTCCAGCTCGGCGAGCGGCACCGTGTTGCGGATGCCCGCGACGACGTCCTCGCCCTGCGCGTTCTGCAGGTAGTCGCCGTAGACGCCCTGGTGGCCGGAGGCCGGGTCGCGGGTGAACGCCACGCCCGTACCGGAGTCGGGGCCGAGGTTGCCGAAGACCATGGAGCAGACGTTCACCGCGGTGCCCAGGTCGTGCGGGATGCGCTCCTGGCGGCGGTAGAGCTTCGCGCGCTCGCCGTTCCACGAGTCGAAGACCGCCTTGATGGCGAGGTCCATCTGCTCGCGCGGGTCCTGCGGGAAGTCGCGCCCGGCCTCGGTCTTGACGATCTTCTTGAACTTCGTGACCAGCTTCTTGAGGTCTGCGGCGTCCAACTCCGTGTCGACCGTGACCTTCTTGGCCTTCTTGGCCGCGTCGAGCGCGTCCTCGAAGAGGTCGCCCTCGACACCGAGGACCGTCTTGCCGAACATCTGGATGAGACGGCGGTAGGAGTCCCACGCGAAGCGCTCGTCGCCGGCCTGCTTCGCCAGTCCCTGCACGGACTTGTCGGAGAGGCCGATGTTGAGGACGGTGTCCATCATGCCCGGCATGGAGAACTTTGCCCCGGAACGAACCGAAACGAGCAGGGGGTTGTCGGCCTGGCCGAGCTTCTTGCCCATCCCCTCCTCAAGCGCGGCGAGGTGCGCACTCACCTCGTCACGCAGTGCCGCCGGCTCCTCGCCGCTGTCGAGGTAGACCTTGCACGCCTCGGTGGTGATGGTGAAGCCCGGAGGGACGGGGAGACCCAGATTGGTCATCTCCGCGAGGTTCGCGCCCTTGCCGCCGAGAAGGTCTTTGAGGTCCTTGTTGCCCTCGGTGAAGTCGTAAACGAACTTCACGCCTTCCACGGCGTTCTCCGTTACGTGGGGATCTTTGTTTTCCGACACGGTCTCGACTCCTCGAGGACGCGATAGCTGCCCTGACGGCGAGGAACATACCCAGATCGAAGGCGCCTGGGTACGTCCACTTGCGCGTCATACGCCCGTAACCACCCGTCCGCCACCGGATTGAAAGTCAAGGCTTTGCAACTCATGACGCACCGACGTTTTCACTTCCTGAACGGATGAAGACCCAGAGATGACCCACAGCGCTCACATGAGCGGGATTCAGCACGTCTGATTTCGATCGATGAACGATCAAGTGGTGGCACTCAGTGCCAGCGTTTGGAGAAGTGCAACCGCTCAAGATCCGCTCATCTGAGCGCTACCCTTATCAGGGGTGGCGAGAATCACGCGCCCAGGAAGCCCCCGATTCCACCATTCGGACGCGCCACAGGACCGGAACACGGTCGTCACACGGACGGGGCGGGCCGCCGCCCCTCACACACCGAGCGCGAGCAGCCGCTCCTCCACCCGCTCCGGGGCATACAGGTACTCGACGACCAGCGCACCCGCCCCGACCAGCGCCGACCGCTCCCCGAGCCGTGAGGTCACCACGTCCAGGTGCGCGGTGGAGCGGGGCAGCGCCCGCTGGTACAGCAGTTCCCGCACCCCCGTGAGGAAGTGAGTTCCGGCCAAATCCCCGGCGATCATCAGCACGCCGGGGTTCAGCAGTGTCACCACCGTCGCGAGGACGTCCCCGACCCTCCGCCCGGCCTCCCGCGCGAGCGCCACCGCCTCCGGATGCCCTGCGGCCAGCAGGTCCCGTACGTCCGATCCCGAGGCGGCCGGCACCCCCGCCTCCGTGAGCCGGTGTGCGACGGCGCCTCCGCTTGCCACCGCCGCCAGACAGCCGTACGAACCGCACCGGCACAGCGCGCCGGCGCCCTCGGGGACGCGGATGTGCCCGATGTCCCCGGCGCCGCCGTCGATACCGCGGTAGATCCGGCCACCGACGACCACGCCCGCCCCGATCCCGGTGGACACCTTGATCAGCACGAACGCCGAGCAGTCCGGGTGACCGGCGCGCTGTTCGCCGTACGCCATCAGGTTCGCGTCGTTCTCGACCAGCACCGGCACGTCCGCGGCGCCGTGCGCGTGCTCCGCGAATGCCCGCCGCAGGCGCCCCCTGATGTCGTGGCCGTCCCAGCCCGGCATGATCGGCGGCTGGACGACCCGGCCGGTGTCGCTGTCGACGGGGCCGGGCACCGCGAGCCCGATCCCGCACACCTCGTGCGCCCGGTGACCGGCCTTCTCCAGCAACTCGGCGAACCAGCGGCCCAGTTCGCCGAGCACGGCCCGAGGCCCGTCCTCGATCACCAGGGCCCCGGAGTGCTCGGCCAGGATCTCGCCGGACAGGGACAGGGCCGCGGCGCGCGCGTGCCGTGTGTCGAGGTCGGCGGCGAGGACCACCGCGTGGGCGTCGTCGAACTCCAGGGTGATCGAGGGACGGCCGCCGAGCGGCGAGCCGACCGGCCCGCCCGCGCCCTCGCGCAGCCAGCCGGCCCGGAAGAGGCGGTCCAGGCGCTGGCCGACCGTGGCCCGGGACAGACCCGTGGCCTGCTGGAGGGCGCCACGGGTCGTGGCGCGGCCGCTGCGCACCAGCTGGAGCAGATCCCCGGCGCCGGCCTGGGCGCCCGGCCTCCCGGCCCTTCCGGTCATGCACACCCCCTTGCGTTCACCAATCCTGCATTACATATTGGGTTTTGCGTGTTAAATAGACGTAACCCTACGGTACCTACTGCCGAACCGGTCGGCCGGACGTCTTTCGGGGAGACCTGAGTGGACCGCACTGCCCAACTCACCGCCCACCGCACGGAACTCACGGGTTCCCTGCGCACCACCGGCTCACCGCCGGGGCAGGGACCGCGTGAGACCGTCCGCCCCGGGACCGATGTATACGATCCGGTCACCATGGCCGCGGGAACGCCGCACGTCAGGGCTGCGCGGGTGCTGGAGGTCAACTGGACGGGGACGTCGACGGTGCCGTCGCGCGGCCTGTATCCGCACCAGTGGTCCTGGGACTCGGCGTTCATCGCGATCGGCCTGCGCCACGTCTCGCCGTTACGGGCGCAGACCGAGCTGGAGACGCTGCTCGACGCCCAGTGGGCGGACGGGCGGGTCCCGCACATCGTCTTCAACCCCTCCGTACCGCTCGACGCGTACTTCCCCAGCCCCGACTTCTGGCGCTCCTCGACCGCGGGGCGTGCTGCGGGCGCCCCGCGCACCGTACAGACCTCGGGCATCGTCCAGCCACCGGTGCACGCGCTCGCGGCCTGGCTGGTGCACCGCGCCGACCCCGGGCTGTCCCGGGCGCGCGGTTTCCTCTCCCGTGTCCACCCCCGGCTCGCGGCCTGGCACCGCTATCTGCTGCACCGCCGCGACCTGGGCGGCGGGGGGCTCGCCTCGGTGGTGCACCCCTGGGAGCAGGGCATGGACAACAGCCCCGCCTGGGACGCTCCGCTGTCCCGCGTCACCCCGGCCCCCACCCGCTCCTTCCGCCGCGCCGACCTCGACCACGGCGCACCCGAGGACCGCCCGACCGACCTGGACTACGGGCGGTACGTGCGGCTGGCGGCGGACTACCGCGACCGCGGATACGCCGACCGCCCGGATGAAGGGGTGGCCCGCAGGGCCCCGGTTGGGGGCGGTGGTGGGAGACGGGCGGGCGAAGGGGTGGCCCGCAGGGCCCCGGTTGAGGGCGGGTTCGCGGTGGAGGACCCCTCGTTCAACGCGCTGCTGATCGCGTCGGAGCACGCGCTGGCCCGCATCGCGCACGAGCTGGGCGCGACGGGCACCGCCCGGCACGCCCGCGCCGAGCGTCTGACCGCGGCCCTCGTCGACCGCCTCTGGGATCCGTCCGAGGGCCTGTTCTTCTGCCGGGACGTGCGCGGCGGCGCCCTCATCCCCGAGCGCACCGTCTCCGGGCTGATTCCGCTGCTGCTGCCCGCACTGCCCCGTGACATCGCGACCGCGCTCGTGCGCACCCTGCACGGACCGCACTTCGGGCTCGGCGGCGCCACCCGGCTCGTGCCGAGTTACGACCTGCTCGGCGCGGCCTTCGACCCGCACCGGTACTGGCGCGGGCCCGCCTGGTTCAACACCGGCTGGCTGGTGGAACGCGGCCTGCGCACACACGGGGAGCAGGCGCGGGCCGACGCGCTGCGCGCGGCCCTGCTCCAGACGGCCGAGGCCACGGACTTCGCGGAGTACGCCGACCCGTACACCGGCGAGGCGTGCGGGGCGCTCGGCTTCAGCTGGACCGCCGCGCTCACGCTCGACCTGCTCCACCAGCGCCCTGGACACGGCGTGTCCCCGGGGGGCACCGGCACGTTCTTACAGGAGTGACAAGGGAGGGGGCCGGCGATGACGGACCGGCATCATCTGCTCGTGCACGGCACGACGTTCGCCGCCGTGGGAGACGGCGGGGACATCAGCGGGGTGCGGGGCGGCGGCTTTCCCGCCGGGTTGTTCGTACGCGACGCACGGCATCTGAGCCGGTGGCAGCTCACCGTGGACGGGGCCGTGCCCGAGACGCTCACCCCGGTCGCGGACAGCGACGCGGCCCGGTGCGTGCTCGTGCCGCGCGGCGGCCGGCAGGAGCCGCCCGCCTACACGGTCTTCCGCGAACAGGCCGTCATCGACAGCGTGTTCGTGGAGTCGGTGCGCGTCACCAGCAACCGCCCGGTCCCCACCACGGTCCGCATCGCGGTCACCGCGGACGCCGACTTCACCGACCAGTTCGAGCTGCGTTCCGACCACCGTACGTACGCCAAGACGGGCGCCCTGCGCTCCCGCCGGATCCTCGACGACGGGGTGGAGTTCGGCTACCGGCGCGGCGAATGGCACTCCCGCACGACGGTCACGGCCGATCCCCCGCCGGACGGCGTGGAGGAGACGGGAACGGGCGCCCGCCGCCTCGTGTGGACGCTGGGGCTGGAGCCGCACGGCTCGGCGGAGCTGGCCCTGCGGGTCGCCGCCCGGCCGCACGGGGCGGTGCAGGACCCGACTATCCCGCCCTCCCCCGCCGCCGCGGGCGAACGACTCCTCGCCATGGAGGGCGAGTTCATGGAGGGCGTGGCGTTCCCCACCGGCTGGCCCGAGCTGGCCGCTGCCTGTGCGCGGGGCCTGTCCGACCTCGCCGCGCTCCAGGTCCCGGCGGCGGGCCCCGACGGCGAGGACCTGCGCGTCCCCGCGGCCGGTGCCCCCTGGTTCCTCACCCTGCTGGGCCGCGACGCGCTCCTCACCTCGCTCTTCGCCCTGCCCTACCGGCCCGGGCTGGCCGCGGCCACACTGCCCGCGCTCGCCGCGACGCAGGCGACCGAGGTCGGCACGCGGTCGGTGGCCCAGCCGGGGAAGATCGTGCACGAGGTGCGGCACGGGGAGCTGGCCCACTTCGGACAGGTGCCGTACGGGCGTTACTACGGCTCGGTCGACGCGACCCCCCTCTTCCTCGTGCTGCTCGGGGCGTACGTGGAGCACACCGGGGACGTGGCGATGGCCCGCCGCCTGGAAGCCCACGCCCGCGCGGCGATCGGCTGGATGCTGGACCACGGCGGGCTCACCTCCCGCGGCTACCTCGTCTACCGCGCCGACCAGGGCGGCCTCGCCAACCAGAACTGGAAGGACTCCCCCGGCGCGATCTGCTCCGCCGACGGCAGCCGCCCCACCGGTCCGGTCATGGCGGCGGGCGCGCAGGGGTACGCGTACGACGCGCTGCGCCGCACCGCGCATCTGGCCCGCACGGTGTGGGGCGACGAGGTGTATGCGGCGCTGCTGGAACAGGCGGCCGGAGACCTGCGCGACCGCTTCCAGCGGGACTTCTGGATGGGCGACCGCTCCTTCCCGGCGCTGGCGCTGGACGGCGAGGGCCGCCAGGTGGACGCGCTCGCGTCGGACGCGGGCCATCTGCTGTGGTCGGGCCTGCTGGACAAGGAGTACGGGGAACTGGTCGGCCGGCGCCTGCTGGAGCCGGACTTCTTCTCCGGCTGGGGCGTGCGCACGCTGGCCGCCGACCAGGCGGCGTACCACCCCATGTCGTACCACCGCGGCTCGGTCTGGCCGCACGACAACGCACTGATCACACTGGGCCTGGCGCGCTACGGACTGCACGACGAGGCCCGCGCGGTGGCTCACGCGCTGGTCGACGCCGCGACGGCGACGGGGCACCGGCTGCCGGAGGTGCTCGCCGGGTACGGCCGCGACACGCATCCGGAGCCGGTGCCGTACCCGCACGCCTGCGTCCGTGAGTCCCGCTCGGCGGCGACACCGCTCGCGCTGCTGACCGCGGTGGGCGGGGCCTGAACGCTCCGTCGGCCGTCCGGTGCGCCGCGCGGGCGCGATGGCGGCGCCCCCTGTTCGAACGTGGTGGAGAGCTGGCTAGGGGGTGTCTGCCCGTCGGGGAGCGGCGTCGTGGGGGCACCGCCCGCGCGAGCGGAGCCGGGAGTGGGGGAGCGTGCTCTGGGCGTGCCGGCCGGAAGTCCCCGTACCGGACGTACCCGGGCTTTCGGCAGGTGCGGCGAGTGGGGGCGCCCCCCGCTCGAAAAGCCCGGGGGAGCGTGCCGGGCGACGCGACCGGGCGAACGTCGCCTGTTGGGGCACTGGGGGGAGAGGCCGGCCGCGCCCACCCGGCGGAGCCGTGTCTCGACACGGTCCCGCGCCCCTTCGGGGCGCTGCCGGAGCGCACGTCTGCGATCCCGTCGGCGCGGAACAGGCCGCGCCGCGGGGGCCGGCCGGGACGAACCCGCCCGGGACCGCGATCGCGAGACCCGCCGAGACCGGTGCGCGGGAACCGTTGACCTCGGGTTTGCCGGGTGTTTGCCGGGCTCTGGGGCTTCGCTGTTGAACGTACGCACCCGGCCACGCGTACGGGAGGACGGCGGGCCCGTCCTCCCCGGTGTGGCCCGCCTCTTCGCCACGGGCTTCACACGGAAGGACCCTTCGGGTTGCCTCTCAACACACGCTCACGAGACACGACGGACCAGCCCGGGGCGGCCACGGACGAGGTCCCGCCGGCAGGGCGGGAGGAAGGAGCGGCCGCCGCACCGCCGGCCACCGCGTCGGCGGCGGCGCGTCCCGTGAAGCCGGAACCGGACACCGACGGCGCCGCGGCAGCGGCGGCACAGGAGCCGCCGGAACCACCCAGCCCCGTCCCGGCGTCCGACGACGGAACCGCGTCTGCCGACGCCACGGCCCAGCCGTCCCCGGACGGACACGCCGAGCCGACGGCGAACGGTCCCGGACCGGCGACCGACGAGCCACAGGACACGGCCGGCGGGGCCGAGTCCCCCGACGCCACCGCGCCCGGCCCCGGCCCGGACACCGCACCGGCGGCCCATGAACCGGCGGACGCCCCCACCCCGGCGACCGACGGCCCGCGGGGCACGGAAAGCTCCGCCGACAGCGCCCCGACCGACAGGACCGCCGCCCCCGACACCGACACCGACACCGACACCGACACAGCGGCCGACCGCACTTCCGAAGCCCCCACGCCCCCCGCGCCCGTCACGGAAGCCGGAGCCGCACCCGAGGCACCCGAGGGCGTGGAGCCCCCGGAGGCCGAAGCCGAACCCGCCACCCCCGAAGCCACGAAACCCCTGGAGGCCACCGAGCCCCTGGAGGCCACCGAGTCCGCGGAGGCCACCGAGTCCGCGGACCGCGCGGCCCCCGCCCCCGGCGGCGGGGCCGACGGCAGCGCTGCGGAGGCCGAGTCCATACGCCCGCGCCGCCGCCTGCGCGCCTGGCGTGCCCGGCACCCGGGTGTCACGCGGGTGCTCGCCCTCGCCGTCACCGTTCTCGCGGGCGCCCTCGTCGTCGTCTCGCTCGTGCTGCCCAACAGGGCCGAGAACCTCCGGCTCGCCTACTTCGCACGCATACCGGTGGAGGCGCTGATGGGCGCCGTCGTGCTGACCGCGCTGCCGCGGCGGCCCCGGCTGGTGGCGGCCTGGCTCGGCGGGATCGCGCTGGGCGTGCTGACCGTGCTCAACCTGCTCGACATCGGCTTCAACCAGTACCTCGGCCGCGGCTTCAACGTCATGCTCGACTGGCCCCTCTTCAGCGACGCGGAGTCCTACCTGGAGGACGCGCTGGGCCGCGCGGGTGCCCTGGGCGTGGTGGTCGCGGCGATCGCGATCGTCCTCGTCGTCCTCGTCCTCTCGGCACTCGCCGTCGTCCGGCTCAGCGGTGTCATGGTGCGCAACCGGGCCACCACCGCCCGCGCGGTCCTCGTCCTCAGCATGGTGTGGATGACCTGCACGGCCCTCGGCCTCCAGAACGGCGGCGTGCCGCTGGCCTCCGAGAGCACCGTCAGGATGGTCGAGCACCGCACCGACCTCCTGCGCCAGACCATCCGCGACGATCGGGAGTTCGCGCGGACCGCCAGAGCCGACGCGTTCGGCGACACCCCGGGTTCCCAGCTCGTGCCCGATCTGCGCGGCAAGGACATGATCTTCACGTTCATCGAGAGCTACGGCCGCAGTGCGATCGAGGACCCGGTCATGGCGCCCGGCGTCGGCAGGACCCTGCAGGACAGCACCGCGGCGCTCGCCAAGGCAGGTTTCCACGCCAAGAGCGGCTGGCTGACCTCGGCGACGTACGGCGGCAGCAGCTGGCTCGGCCACTCCACGTTCCTGTCGGGCCTGTGGATCGACAACCAGAACCGCTACCGCACGGTGACCGCCGGAGACCACCTCAGCCTCACCAAGGCGTTCAAGAAGACGGGCGCCTGGGACACGGTCGGCGTCATGCCCGGCGTGCAGAAGGGCTGGCCGGAGCAGAGGTTCTACGGCCTGGACAAGGTCTACAACGCCTTCCAGCTGGGCTACAAGGGCCCGAAGTTCAGCTGGTCGACGATGCCCGACCAGTACGCCCTGCAGGCGTTCCAGCGCCTGGAGCACAGCAGGAAGCGCGACAAGCCCCTGATGTCGGAGATCATCCTGACCTCCAGCCACCAGCCCTGGGCGCCCATCCCCAAGATGGTGGGCTGGGACCGGCTGGGCGACGGCTCGGTCTTCGACGCCATCGAGAAGGCGGGCAACAACCCGGCGGACATCATCACCGACTCCACCCGCTCGAAGGAGGAGTACGGCAAGTCCATCCAGTACTCGGTCACCGCCCTGACCCAGTGGCTGGAGCGCTACGGCGACGACAACACGGTGCTCGTCTTCCTCGGCGACCACCAGCCGATCTCCCGGGTCAGCGGCAACCACGCCAGCCGTGACGTGCCGTGCGCGATCGTCGCCAAGGACCCGAAGGTGCTCGACAAGATCGCCGGCTGGGGGTGGACGGACGGTCTGCGCCCGGCGCACAACGCCCCGGTGTGGAAGATGAGTTCGTTCCGCGACCGCTTCCTGACGGCGTACGGCTCCACCCCGCACCCTTCGAAGCGCTGACCCGCGCGGCGGTCAGCCGCCGGAGGTGTCCAGCTCCGCGTCCTCGCCGACCCCCGCGCAGTCGTACGGGTCCCTCAGCCAGCCGTCCGGCAGCACCACCCGGTTGTTGCCGGACGTACGGCCGCGGGGCCCGTCGGCGCCGGACGGCCAGGGCTGGTCGAGGTCCAGCCGGTCGAGTCCGGACCGCAGTTCCTCCAGCGAGGAGGTGATCGCGAGCCGCTTCCGCATCTCCGAGCCGACCGCGAAGCCCTTCAGATACCAGGCCACGTGCTTGCGGAAGTCGATGACGCCGCGCGACTCGTCGCCGATCCACTCGCCGAGCAACGTGGCGTGCCGGACCATGACGTCGGCGACCTCGCGCAGCGTCGGACGCGTCAGGTCCCCGGTCCGTCCCTCGAAGGCCGCCACCAGATCCGCGAACAGCCATGGCCGGCCCAGGCACCCACGGCCGACCACGACGCCGTCGCAGCCCGTCTCGCGCACCATCCGCAGCGCGTCCCCGGCCGACCAGATGTCGCCGTTGCCGAGCACCGGGATCTCCGGCACGTGCTCCTTCAGCCGTGCGATGGCGTCCCAGTCCGCCGTGCCGCCGTAGTGCTGGGCGGTGGTGCGGCCGTGCAGGGCGATGGCCGTCACGCCCTCCTCCACGGCGATCCGCCCGGCGTCCAGGTAGGTGAGGTGGTCGTCGTCGATGCCCTTGCGCATCTTGATGGTGACCGGGAGGTGACCGGCGCCGCCGACGGCCTCGCGCAGGATCGCCCGCAGCAGGTTGCGCTTGTACGGGAGGGCGGACCCGCCGCCCTTGCGGGTCACCTTGGGCACGGGGCAGCCGAAGTTCAGGTCGATGTGGTCGGCCAGGTCCTCCTCGGCGATCATGCGGACGGCCTTGCCGACGGTCGCCGGGTCCACGCCGTACAACTGGATCGAGCGCGGCTGCTCGCTCGCGTCGAACCTGATCAGCTGCATGGTCTTCTCGTTGCGCTCGACCAGCGCCCGGGTCGTGATCATCTCGCTGACGAACAGTCCCCTGCCCCCGCTGACCGCGCCCTTAGATTCGCCCGATTCACCCGATTCACCCCGGGCGAAGGATCTGCACATCGTGCGGAAGGGCGCATTGGTGATCCCGGCCATGGGCGCGAGCACGACGGGCGGCTGGACGGTGTGCGGGCCGATCTGCAGCGTCGGAGTCCTCGGGGGCGTGGGCATTGCTCCATTGTCACGCACTCCGGGGGTACCCGGTGCGGTGACCGTGCACCATTCATTAGTTAGACGCACTATTCAAATCCGCGTACGATGACGACCATGCCCGAGCTCAGCCACCGCCGGCGTCTGCTGGTGCTCGCGATCTGCTGCATGAGCCTGCTGATCGTGGGCCTCGACATCACCGTCCTGAACGTCGCGCTCCCCTCGATGCAGAGGGAGTTGCACGCGACCCTGGCGGGCCTGCAGTGGACGATCGACGCGTACACCGTGGTCCTGGCCGCGCTGCTGATGTTCGCGGGTTCCACGGCCGACCGGATCGGCCGCAAGCGCGTCTTCATGGCGGGGCTGATCGTCTTCAGCGCCGGCTCGCTGCTGTGCTCGCTCGCCCCGGACCTGAATCTGCTCGTGGTGTTCCGCATGGTGCAGGCGGTCGGCGGTTCGATGCTCAACCCGGTCGCGATGTCGATCATCACCAACACGTTCACCCACCCCCGGGAGCGGGCCCGCGCGATCGGTGTGTGGGGCGCCGTGGTCGGCATATCCATGGCGGCGGGCCCGCTGGTCGGGGGGCTGCTGGTGGAGTCCGTCGGCTGGCGCTCGATCTTCTGGCTCAACCTGCCGGTCGGGCTGGCTGCCCTGCTGCTCACCCTCCGATACGTCCCCGAGTCCCGGGCCCCCCGGGCCCGCCGCCCCGACCCGGTCGGCCAGCTGCTGATGATCGCCCTGTTCGGCTCCCTGACGTACGCGATCATCGAGGCGCCGAACGCCGGCCCCGCCACGGTCCTGCCCTTCACGGGCCTCGCGCTCATGGCCCTGCTCGGCCTGCTGTGGTACGAGCCCCGCCGCACCGAGCCCCTCATCGACCTGCGCTTCTTCCGGTCGGCCCCGTTCAGCGGCGCCACGCTGATAGCGATCTGCGGCTTCGCGGCCCTGGGCGGCTTCCTGTTCCTGTCCACGCTCTACCTGCAGAGCGTGCGCGGCCTGGACGCCCTGCACGCGGGCCTGTGGATGCTTCCGATGGCGATGCCGGCCTTCCTGTGCGCGCCCCTGTCCGGCCGCCTGGTCGGCAGCCGCGGCCCCCGCCTGCCGCTGCTGATCGCCGGCTGCGCGATGACCGCGAGCGCCGTGCTGTTCGCGGCCTTCGAGGCGGAGACGTCGAACCGCACCCTGGCCCTCGGATACCTCCTGTTCGGCGTCGGCTTCGGTTTCCTCAACGCGCCCATCACCAACACCGCCGTCTCCGGCATGCCCCGCGCCCAGGCGGGTGTCGCCGCCGCCGTCGCCTCCACCAGCCGCCAGCTCGGCCAGACCCTCGGTGTCGCGGTGGTCGGCGCCGTGCTGGCCTCGGGCGTGGGCTCGTCGCCGTACCGGGACGCCTTCGTCTCCGCCGCCCGCCCCGGCTGGTGGATCCTCACCGCCTGCGGCCTCGCGGTGCTGTTCCTGGGCGCGCTGACGACCGGCCGCTGGGGCCGCCGGACGGCCGAACGCACGGCGGAACGGCTGCAGGAGACCGAGGTACGGCAGGCGGCGGGCGTCGGCACGCCCGGTTAGCCGCGCCGGGCCGCAGGGGGGGTCGTGGGGCGGGCCCCGGCCGCCGCCTTCGTCGCCCCGGGCGCGCGTCGGGTCCCGGCGGATGAGCGGTCCGCGAACCGCTCAGCCCCCCTGCCTCTCCAGCGCGATCGCGTGCAGCTTCTCCAGCTTCTCCCGCGAGTCCGCGTCGGCCGGCGCGTACGTCACCATCCGCGCCCCGTTGTGCGGCCCCAGCCACAGATCCGTGTGGTCCACCGCCAGCATCCCGACATGGGCGTTGCGGAACTCCTTGCACTTGCTGCGGGAGCTCACCACCTCGTGCCGCTCCCATGCCGCGCGGAATTCGGCGGACTCCGTGGTCAGCCGCTTGAGCAGCATCTTCCAGGCGGGTTCGGCGAGATGGTCGGCCATCGAGGCGCGGAACTTGGCGGCCATCAGCCGCATCGTCTCCTCCAGCTGCACGATCGACGTCCGCCATTCGGCGTTCGTGTAGCACAGCAGCATGACGTTGCGGTCCGCCGGCGGCACGGCGTCCAGGTCGCACAGCAGCAGCCCGTAGGTGCTGTTGTAGGCGATGATGTCGTACCGGCTGTTCTGGATGCAGGCGGGGATCGGCTCCAGCTGCTTCAGCAGGATGCGCTGGGCCTCGGTGGTCGAGGGGCAGTTCGTGCCGGGCACCGGGTCGGCCGCAGCGGCGAGGTTGAACAGGTGGGCCCGCTCGCTGGAGTCGAGCAGCAGGGTGCGGGCGAGGGCGTCGAGGACCTGGACGGAGACCTGGATGTCCCGCGCCTGTTCCAGCCAGGTGTACCAGGTGACCCCGACCGCGGACAGCTGCGCGACCTCCTCGCGGCGCAGGCCCGGAGTGCGGCGGCGCCGGCCGCGGGGCAGCCCGACCTGCTCGGGCGTGATGTGCTCGCGCCGGTGCCGCAGGAACGCGGCCAGTTCGTGCCGCCGGATCTCGGACGCCCGCGTCCCGGAGCCGTCCGCGTCCCGGGGCTCCCGTGCCGCCCCCGTCTCCTGCACCATGGTCGCCATGCCCCCAGCCTGCCGCCCGCCGGAACCTGTTTCCAGGTAGTGCTTGTACCAGGATAAAGACACTCTGGTACTACGCTGACAGCCGTCGGAGGCTCGAAGGCGTGACCGAGACTCTCACTTCCCGTACCGTCCGCTCCCCGGTGGAGACACCGCAGTTGGGCGGCCTCGGACTCTTCACGGTGCTGCTCGCGGCGGCACTGCCCCTCGTCGACTTCTTCATCGTCAACGTCGCCCTGCCGACGATGGGCAGGGACCTGCACGCGGGCGAGGCCATCCTCGAACTCGTCGTCGCCGGGTACGGGCTCTCGTACGCCGTCCTGCTCGTGCTCGGGGGCCGGCTGGGCGACCTCTTCGGGCGGCGCGCGTTCTTCCTCGGCGGGATGGCCGCCTTCGGGCTGACCTCGCTGGCGTGCGGGCTCGCCCCGAACGCCTGGACGCTGGTGGCGGCGCGCGTGGCCCAGGGCGCTGCGGCCGCGGCGATGCTGCCCCAGGTGCTCGCCACCATCCAGGCCGCGACCGGCGGGCAGCGCCGCGCCAGGGCGATGGGCCTGTACGGCGCGACGGCCGGGCTGTCCATGGTGGCCGGACAGATCCTCGGCGGCGTGCTGGTGGCCGCGGACATAGCGGGCACCGGCTGGCGTTCGGTGTTCCTCGTCAACGTCCCGGTGGTGCTCGTCGGCCTGGTCCTGGCCGTGCGCGCCGTGCCGGAGACCCGCTCCCGGCGCCCGGAGCCGGTGGACGCTCCCGGCACCGTCCTGCTCGCCCTGTCTCTGGTGACCCTGCTCGCGCCGCTGACCGAGGGCCGCGCGGCGGGCTGGCCGCTGTGGACCTGGTTGTCGCTGGCCGCGTCCCCGTTCGCGATGTGGGCGTTCTACGCGGTGGAGCGCCGCGCGGACCGGCAGGGCCGTACGCCGCTGGTGCCGCCGAGCCTGTTCGCGCTGGTGTCGCTGCGCCGCGGCCTGGTGATGGTGGTGCCGTTCTCCATCGGCTTCAGCGGCTTCATGTTCGTCATCGCCGTGGCGTTGCAGCGCGGCGCGGGCCTGGGGCCGGTGCCGGCGGGTCTGGCGCTGGCGCCCATGGCGATCGTCTTCTTCGCCGTCTCGCTGTGGGGACCGCGCCTGATCGCCCGCCACGGCACCCGGGTGGTGACCGCGGGCGGCCTGATCCAGGGGGTCGGGGTGGCTCTGATCGCGCTGGCCGCGTGGCGGGCCTGGCCGGACCTGGGCGTGGTGGAGCTGCTGCCGGGCGCGGCGGTGGCCGGGGCGGGCCAGTCGCTTCAGTTGCCCGTCCTGTTCCGGATCATCCTCTCCGAGGTCCCGCCGGCCCGGGCGGGCGTGGGCAGCGGGGTCATGATCACCACCCAGCAGTCGGCGCTGGCGCTGGGCGTGGCGACGCTCGGCTCGCTCTTCCTGGCGCTGGTACCCGGTATGGGCATGCGGGACGCACTGGTCGTCACGCTCCTGGCCCAGCTGGCCGGAGTGGCCGTGACGACAGGGCTCAGCCTGCGGCTGCCGCGTTCGGTCGGCTGAGCGCTTCCCCTTCGGGCACCCGGTCCGTCAACTCGCCGCCCCGGAAGGCCCCGTTGATCTTCCCGTTGCCGCACACTCCTTGCTGCGCGGGCGGACGGGTACCCCTGGAGGCGTCATGCCGGAGATCGACCGGAGCAAGGTCAGCCGCCGGGACCGGCACGGGCGCGAACACGTCGTGCAGGTGCAGCGGACCGGTGCGCGGCGCACGATCGGCTGCGACACCTGCGGCTGGTCGCAGAGCACGCAGTTCCTGCCCCGGCTGAAGGCGGAGGAACACCTGGCGGAGGCGCACCAGACGACGGTGGACCCGGCGGGCGGCCAGTGCCCCGGCAGGCGGCGTTCGCCCCGTCGCGACGCCCGGCACGCTCCCCCCAGGCTCTTCGAGCAGGGGGGCACCCCACTCGCCGCACCGGCCGAAAGCCCGGGTACGTCCGGTACGAGGACTTCCGGCCGGCACGCCCGGAGAACGCTCCCCCACTCCCGGCTCCGCTCGCGCGGGCGGTGCCCCCACGACACCGCTCCCCGACGGGCGAACGCCGCCTGCCGGGGCAC
>NZ_JBHUDX010000004.1:119458-182202 GCF_042678285.1 Streptomyces caeni | reverse complement strand
CCGCCCGCCGCGCTGCGACGGCCGCGCGGCAGGAGTCCCTGGGCGTGGCCCGCGTCGAGGAGGTGGACCGGGGGCCCGGCAGGCCGCTGGTGGGCCATGCGGGACCCGGAGGGCAACGAGTTCTGTCTGCCGTAGCCCGTCACCGGGCCCGCGGCCCGCGCAGCACCGGGTCCAGGACCGTCTGGAACCCGGTGGCGAGCCGTGGCCGGGACGGCGAACGCCGGGCGGGCCGGAGTGTCCGGCCCGCCCGGCGTCGAAGAACCGGCTCCCGTGAGGTGGTCAGCAGCCGACGAGGCGGCCCGCGAGGTAACCCTCGATCTGGTCGAGGGACACCCGCTCCTGCTTCATCGAGTCACGCTCGCGCACCGTCACCGCGTTGTCGTCCAGCGTGTCGAAGTCGACCGTCACGCAGTACGGCGTGCCGATCTCGTCCTGGCGGCGGTAGCGGCGGCCGATGGCACCCGCGTCGTCGAACTCGATGTTCCAGTTCCGGCGCAGGGTCTGGGCCAGGCCCTTGGCCTTCGGGGACAGTTCGGGGTTGCGCGACAGCGGGAGCACCGCGACCTTCACCGGCGCGAGGCGGTGGTCCAGGCGCAGCACCGTGCGCTTCTCCATCTTGCCCTTGGCGTTCGGCGCCTCGTCCTCGACGTAGGCGTCCAGGAGGAACGCCAGCATCGTGCGGCCGACGCCCGCCGCCGGCTCGATGACGAACGGCGTCCAGCGCTCGCCGGCCTCCTGGTCGAAGTACGACAGGTCCTGGCCGGAGGCCTTGGAGTGCGCGGAGAGGTCGTAGTCGGTGCGGTTGGCGACGCCCTCCAGCTCGCCCCACTCCGAGCCGCCGAACTGGAAGCGGTACTCGATGTCGGCCGTGCGCTTGGAGTAGTGGGAGAGCTTCTCCTTCGGGTGCTCGTACCAGCGCATGTTCTCCTCGCGCAGGCCGAGACCCCTGTACCAGTTCCAGCGCTCCTGCATCCAGTACTCCTGCCACTTCTCGTCCTCGCCCGGCTTGACGAAGAACTCCATCTCCATCTGCTCGAACTCGCGGGTGCGGAAGATGAAGTTGCCCGGCGTGATCTCGTTGCGGAACGACTTGCCCATCTGAGCGATGCCGAACGGCGGCTTGCGGCGCGAGGTCTGCTGGGTCTGGAGGAAGTTGGTGAAGATGCCCTGCGCGGTCTCGGGGCGCAGATACGCGACGGAGCCGCTGTCCTGCGTCGGGCCGAGGTGGGTGGAGAGCAGGCCCGAGAACTGCTTGGGCTCGGTGAACTGGCCCTTGGTGCCGCAGTTGGGGCAGTTGATCTCCGCGAGGCCGTCCTGCGGGAGGCGGCCGTGCTTGGCCTCGTACGCCTCCTCCAGGTGGTCGGCGCGGAAACGCTTGTGACAGGAGGTGCACTCGGTGAGCGGGTCGGTGAAGGTGGCGACGTGACCGGAGGCCACCCAGACCTCGGTCGCCAGGATCACCGACGAGTCGATACCGACGACGTCCTCGCGTGACGTCACCATGTAGCGCCACCACTGGCGCTTGATGTTCTCCTTGAGCTCGACACCAAGAGGTCCGTAGTCCCAGGCGGCCCGCTGACCGCCGTAGATCTCGCTGCAGGGGAATACGAAGCCACGGCGCTTGCTCAGGTTGACGATGGTGTCGATCTTGTCGGCGGCCACGGTGCTCTCTTCATTACGACGACGGGCGACGAAGCGACTGCTTCAGAGCATTGCTTCAGAGCGAATGCTTCAGGTTACCGGCGGGGGCTCCCCTCCGGCCAAATCGGTCGGCACCGGAAGCGGGTCCCCGGGTTCACGGACTCCTCACCCGGAGGCTTGTTGACAACGGTTTCCATCTTTGTTGAAAATGACTGTCATGAACGTACGACGACGCCTCATACCCGCGGCCGCCCTGACCGGTGTCACCGCCCTGACCCTCGCGGCGACCTCCGCCTGCTCCTCCGCCGGCGCCGCGGGCGGCGACACCGGAAGGTTCGACGTCGTCGCGTCGTTCTACCCGATGGCCTTCCTCGCCGAGCAGATCGGCGGGAAGTACGTCCATGTCACCAGTCTCACCCGGCCCGGGCAGGAACCGCACGACCTTGAGATCAGCGCCCGGCAGACCGCGCAGCTGGAGCAGTCCGACGCGGTGCTCTACCTCAAGGGCCTCCAGCCCTCCATCGACGACGCGGTGGCCCAGTCCGGGATCGGGACGAAGATCGACGCCGCCTCCCTGACCAGCCTGGAGGACCACGGCAACGAGGTCGGCGGGCACGCCGCCGCCCACGACGCCCACACGAGCGAAGAGAGCGGGGGCGAGGACCCGCACATCTGGCTCGACCCGGTGCGCTACGCCGAGGTCGCCAAGGGCGTCGGCAAGGCGTTCGAGAAGGCCGACCCGGACCACGCGGACGCCTACCGGAAGAACACCGACGCGCTGGTCAAGAGGCTCGGCGGCCTCGACGCGCGGTTCTCCGAGGGCCTGCGGAACACCCGGACCAAGGTCTTCATCACCACACACGCCGCCTTCGGCTACCTCGCCGAGCGCTACGGCCTCACCGAGGAGGCCATCAACGGCCTTGACCCGGAGTCCGAGCCCAGTGCCGCCCGCGTCAAGGACCTTGAGAAGATGGCGCGCACCGACGGCGTCTCCACGGTCTTCTACGAGACGCTCGTCAGCGACGAGACCGCGAAGACCATCGCCGAGGACGCGCACCTGACGACGGACGTCCTCGACCCGATCGAGGGCATCACCGCCAAGTCCCGTGGCCGCGACTACTTCCAGGTCATGGAGTCCAACCTGAACGCGCTGCGGAAGGCCCTGGGAACCAAGTGATCGTTACGGAGGACGCGATGGGCGAACCCGTCATATCCCTGCGCGGCGTACGCGCCGACCTGGGCGCACGCCCCGTCCTGCGCGGCATCGACCTCGCCGTGCACCGCGGTGAGGTCGTCGCGCTGCTCGGGGCGAACGGCTCGGGCAAGTCGACCGCCGTGCGCAGCGTCATCGGCCAGGTGCAGACCGACGCCGGCGAGATCGAGCTGTTCGGCACACCGCAGCGCCGCTTCCGCGACTGGCACCGCATCGGCTACGTGCCGCAGCGCACGACCGCCGCGGGCGGCGTGCCCGCCACGGTGACCGAGGTGGTCTCCTCCGGCCGGCTCTCCCGCGCCCGCTTCAGCATCCTGCGCAGGGCCGACCGTGAGGCCGTACGGAGGGCACTGGACCTGGTCGGCATGGCGGACCGGTCCGGGGACTCCGTGAACGCGCTCTCCGGCGGCCAGCACCAGCGCGTGCTGATCGCCCGCGCGCTCGCCTCCGAACCCGAACTGCTGATCATGGACGAGCCGATGGCGGGCGTCGACCTGGCCAGCCAGGAGGTGCTCGCCCGGACCCTGCGGAGCCAGGTCGCGGCCGGTGCGACCGTACTGCTGGTGCTGCACGAGCTGGGCCCCCTGGAGCCGCTCATCGACCGGGCGGTCGTGCTGCGCGACGGCTGCGTCCTGCACGACGGCCCGCCCCCGAAGGCCGTGGGCCAACATGCCCTGCCCGGCCATGACCACGTGCACCCGCACACCACCGCGGGCGCCGAACCGACGCGCACGGGACTGCTGAGCTGATGGACCTCCTGAACTACGCCTTCATGCAGCGGGCCCTGCTCGCCGCCGTCCTGGTCGGCATCACCGCACCGGCCGTCGGCATCTACCTCGTACAGCGCCGCCAGGCCCTGATGGGCGACGGCATCGGCCATGTGGCGATGACCGGCGTCGGCCTGGGCTTCCTGCTGTCGGCCTCACCGGTGTGGATGGCGACCGCCGTCTCGGTGCTCGGCGCGGTCCTGATGGAGCTGATCCGCTGGTACGGCAGGACACGCGGCGACATCGCGCTCGCCATGCTCTTCTACGGCGGCATGGCGGGCGGTGTGATGTTCATCAACCTCGCGCCCGGCGGCTCCAACGCGAACCTGACCTCGTACCTGTTCGGGTCGCTGTCGACGGTCTCCCCCTCGGACGTCGTGGCGATCTGCCTGCTGGCGGCGTTCGTGGTCCTGGTCACCCTCGGACTGCGCCGCCAGCTCTTCGCGGTCAGCCACGACGAGGAGTTCGCGCGGGTGACCGGCCTGCCGGTGCGGGCGCTGAACCTGCTGACGGCGGTCACCGCGGCGGTGACGGTGACCGTCGCGATGCGGGTGGTCGGTCTGCTGCTGGTGTCGGCACTGATGGTGGTCCCGGTGGCGGCGGCGCAGCAGCTGGGCCGCAGCTTCACCGCGACCTTCGCGATCGCGGTCGCCATCGGCGTCACCGTGACCATCGGCGGCACGATCACGTCGTACTACCAGGACGTGCCGCCCGGTGCGACGATCGTGCTGCTGACGATCGCCGCGTTCATCGCGCTCACCGCGCTGGCGACGCCGCTCGCCCGGCGACGCGCGCGGGCGCTGGCCGCCGCGCAGACCGCCGGGGACCCCGTGGAGTGCGCGATCCCGGCCGGCCGGGAGGCCGCCGACGGAGCCGGAGTCTGACCACGCACAGGCCGGGCTGGCACAATGGCCCGGCAAGGCGCAGACGTGAGCCGTGAGAGAGCCGAAGGGGCGCGCCCCGCAGGTGAGCGAGCCATCGAGAAGGAGGCAACGGTGACGACCGCCGGCCCGCCCGTACGGGGACGATCCACCCGCCAGCGCGCCGCCGTGGCTGCGGCGCTCGACGAGGTCGACGAGTTCCGCAGCGCGCAGGAGCTCCACGACATGCTCAGACACAAGGGCGACTCCGTCGGCCTCACCACCGTCTACCGCACCCTGCAGTCCCTCGCCGAGGCCGGCGAGGTCGACGTCCTGCGCACCTCCGACGGCGAGTCGGTGTACCGCCGCTGCTCCACCGGCGAGCACCACCACCACCTGGTCTGCCGCGTCTGCGGCAAGGCGGTCGAGGTCGAGGGCCCGGCGGTGGAGAAGTGGGCCGAGGCGATCGCGGCCGAGCACGGCTACGTCAACGTGGCGCACACGGTGGAGATCTTCGGAACGTGCGCGGCGTGCGCGAGCGCCGCGACCGAGGGCTGACGACCGGCACCGCAGCGGGCGCCCAGGGGCCGAAGGCGAGGGTGCCCGCGCAAGCCGCAGGCGACGCTCACGCGCGGGGCAGCTGCCGGTCCAGCAGGGCCCGCAGCCGGTCCACGTCCTCCGGGCTCCGCGCACCCCGTTTGACGAGCACCACCGCGCAGGTTCCTCCACGGTCGGGGCTGCGCAGCAGGAAGCAGCGGTCGGTCTCGGCGTAGGTGCCGTAGTTGGCCCACCCCATGCGCGCGTCGACGTGGGCGCTGACCGTGCGGACGCCCTGCTCGCCGACGGTCACCCGCATCACACCGTGGTGCTGGTTCGCCCCGATCAGCCGGCGGGCCATCTTCTGGGGCACCCGGGACATCAGCACCGGCCAGAGCGCGAGCATCACCCCGAACGAGACGAGGGTGGCGTCGTCGCCCCGCACGCCCCCGACCAGCAGCGCCACCCCGAACAGGGCGAAGCCCACCAGGACGACGGGGCGGTGGAGGATCCCCGCCCTGCCCTGCCTGCGCAGCATCACCCGCAGGGCGTCGGTCATCTCCTCCTGCCGGTACTCGTACTCCAGTACGACATCGGTCTCGTGCTGCTCCACGGTCCGCTCGACCATGGCCCCTCCCCAGGTGATCGCCGGTGACGAGCCATGATCGTAACGGCAGGGCGTGACGGAGCACGCCGGGTTATTCCTGGTTGCCCTCCATGGCCAGCAGCTCCTCGTTCGGGATCGCCCCGCCGAACCGGCGGTCGCGGGAGGCGAACTCCACGCACGCCCGCCACAGGTCGCGCCGGTCGAAGTCCGGCCACAGGACGTCCTGGAACACCATCTCGGCGTAGGCGCTCTGCCAGATCAGGTAGTTGGAGGTGCGCTGCTCGCCGCTCGGCCGCAGGAACAGGTCCACGTCCGGCATGTCCGGGTAGTACATGTACCTCGCGAGGGTCTTCTCCGTGACCTTCGACGGATCGAGCCTGCCCGCCTTCACGTCCTCCGCGAGGGCCTGCGCCGCGTCCGCGATCTCGGCGCGGCCGCCGTAGTTCATGCAGAAGTACAGCGTGAGCATGTCGTTGCCCTTGGTCTGCTCCTGGGCGACCTGGAGCTCCTTGGCCACCGACTTCCACAGCCTGGGCATCCGGCCCACCCAGCGCACCCGGATGCCGAGCCCGTCGAGCTGGTCGCGGGTCTTGCGGATGAAGTCGCGGTTGAAGTTCATCAGGAAGCGCACCTCGTCCGGCGAGCGCTTCCAGTTCTCCGTGGAGAACGCGTAGAGGGAGATGTTGCGGACGCCGATCTCGACCGCGCCCTGCAGCACGTCCAGCACCCGCTCCGCGCCGACCTTGTGCCCCTCGGTGCGCGGCAGGCCGCGCTCCTTGGCCCAGCGGCCGTTGCCGTCCATGACGATCGCCACGTGGTTCGGCACCAGCTCGCCGGGGAGCTTCGGCGGGCGGGCCCCGGACGGGTGCGGCTCCGGCGTCTTGTACTCGCGGCGCTGGCGCCCCAGGAACCCGCGTACGGCCATGTGCTTCTCGTCTCCCTCGTTCTGCTGTCGTTCTGCTGCTGTCGTCTGCTGCTGTTTCTGCTGTTCCGCCTACTGCTCCACGTACCGGAGCGAGCGCAGTCCGCGCTCCAGGTGCCAGTGCAGATACGCCGACACCAGTCCGCTGCCCTCCCGGACGTACCGCGGCTCGCACGCGTCCGCGGTCTCCCAGTCTCCCGTGAGCAGCGCGCCGAGCAGTTCGAGGGCCCGCGGCGAGGGTACGACGCTGCCGGGCACCCTGCAGTCCCCGCAGACGACCCCGCCGGACGCCATGGAGAAGAAACGGTTCGGGCCGGGTATGCCGCACTTCGCGCAGTCGCCGAAGCTGGGCGCGTAGCCGTTGACGGCGAGGGAGCGCAGCAGGAAGGCGTCCAGCACGAGGTGCGGCGCATGCTCGCCCCGGGCGAGGGTGCGCAGTCCGCCGACCAGCAGCAGATACTGCTGCACCGCCGGCTCGCCCTCGTGGTCGGTGAAGCGCTCGGCGGTCTCCAGCATGGCCGTACCGGCCGTGTAGCGCGCGTAGTCGGTCACGATGCCGCCGCCGTAGGGAGCGATGGTCTCGCTCTGCGTGCACAGCGGCAGGCCGCGCCCCACCAGCTCGCTCCCCCGCGCGAAGAACTGCACGTCCACATGGGAGAAGGGCTCCAGCCGGGCCCCGAACTTGGACTTGGTCCGCCGCACCCCGCGGGCCACGGCGCGCACGCGTCCGTGCCCGCGGGTGAGCAGGGTGATGATCCGGTCCGCCTCACCCAGCCTCTGGGTGCGCAGCACGATGCCGTCGTCGCGGAACAGGCTCATGAGCCCCATTCTGCCCTCCTGCGAGCCCGTGCGGCCGGGCGAGCCGGAGACCAGCGGATGGGCATATCGGTGATATCGATGTTTTTCATGACCCGCGCCCATGCCCGCCCCGATCCGCCGGCCGCCCCCTCAGCGGTCGCCGCGGAGCACACCGCACCGGATCCCCGCGCGTGGCGCATGCTCGCCGTCGCGCTGAGCGCCACCTTCATGGCGAGCTTCGACCTCTTCGTGGTCAACATCGCCACGGCGGCGCTCCACACCGATCTGCGCATGAGCGACGCGGCGCTGGAACTCGTCGTCGCCGGGTACGGGTTCGCGTACGCGGCGGGCCTGGTGACCGGCGGCCGGCTCGGTGACCGGTACGGCTACCGGCGGATGTTCGTCACCGGCCTGTCCGCCTTCACGGCGACCTCGCTGCTGTGCGGGCTCGCCCAGTCCCCGGCCCAACTCGTCGCGGCCCGGCTGGCGCAGGGCCTCGCGGCGGCCGTGATGGTGCCGCAGGTGCTCTCGCTGGTCACGGCCCACTTCCCGGCCGCGCACCGGGGCCGGGCCACCGCGTGGTACGGCGCCGTCAACGGGATCGGCGCGGTCACCGGGCAGTTGCTCGGCGGACTGCTGCTCGAAGCGGACGTCCTCGGGCTGGGCTGGCGCACCGTCTTCCTGGTGAACGTGCCGGTCGGCCTGATCGCCGCCGGATTCGCCCTGCTCGTGCTGCCACCGCCCGCACGGGGCCGGACTGACCGGCGGTTCGATCCGCTGGGCGCGGTCGGCGTCACGCTCACCCTGGCCCTGGTCCTGGCGCCGCTGTCACTCGGCCGCCAGGAGGGCTGGCCGGTGTGGACCTGGGTCTGCCCGGCCGTCGCCGTGCCCACGGGCCGGCTCACCCTGGGCTGGCAGCGGACCCTGCGGGAGCGCGGCGGCGACCCCGTGGTGCATCCCGGGCTGCTCGGCAACCGCCCGTTCACGACCGTGCTCCTCGCGATCGGCCTCTTCCAGTCCTACTTCGGGGCCTACCTGTTCACGCTCGCCCTCCTCCTGCAGGGCGGCCTCGGCGCCCGCCCCGTCACGGCGGCCGTGGTCTTCGTCCCCCAGGCCGTGCTGTTCAGCACCGCCTCGTTGCTCAGCGGACGACTGACGGCCCGGCACGGGACGGCCGTGCCCGCCACCGGGGCCGCGCTGATCATCACCGGTCTGACCGCCCTCGCCGCCCACCTCGCGATCGCCGGGAACGACGTCACCGGCCCCGCGCTGATGCCCGCGCTCGCCCTCATCGGCCTCGGCAACGGCCTCCTGCTGCCGCCGCTGATCGGCTTCGCGCTGGCCCGCGTCGGCCCGGCGGAGGCGGGGTCCGCCTCCGGCACGCTCAGCACCACCCAGCAGTTCGCCAGTTCCCTGGGGGTCACCGTGTTCGGCATGGTCTTCTTCGCCGCGGCCGGCCCCGGCCTGCGCTCGGCCCCCACAGCGATGGTGACCGTCACGGCCGTGTTCGTCATCCTGATCGCGGCGGTCGCGTCCCTGCTGCGGGCCGTCGCCCGCCACCGCGCGGGCTGACGCGGGGGCGTTCCCGCCCGGGAGGGGAGAACATCAAGACCGGGCCCGCCCGGGAGGGGAGCACGTCAAGACCGGGCCCGCCCGGGAGGGAGCGCGTCGAGGCCCACCCCGGAAGGGAACGCCTCAAGGCCGGCCCCACCCGGAAGGAACACCTCAAGACCCGCCCCGGAAGGAAGCACCTCAAGGCACCTCGCCCCGGCTGCGGGCGTTGGCGTACGCGGTCGCCGCGCTCAGGCGCTCCGTCGGGGTCGCGATGCGCACGGCCCCCGGCTCGGCATCCCACTCCCTGCCACCGCCGTACGGCCGCAGCTGTACGTACGGCCCCTCGTGCCCCATCACCACGCCCACCCGTCCGGTGCGGACGTCGACGGCGTACGCCCCGATCGGCGGCCTCATCCCACCTCCGCGACCCGCTCGGCGCGCAGGGCCGCCGCGAGGCGGGCGGCGACGCCGGCGGAACAGCCGCCCAGTTCAACGAGTGGACACGGTGCCTCACGCGCAACACTCACCGGGTCGAGCCGGAGCGACGGCAACAGGATTCCGGCGCTCGCGAGCGCCGCACGCAATTCCTTCACGATGTCCTCCGCCTCTTCGACGCAACGCGCCGAGTGCCGTCCCCCGAGTGATACATGTGCCGCAGACACGTGCTCCCCTTCCTCTCCGGCTTTTACGCTTCGCATCTCCACGGTGACGTTGCGCATCTATACTCGGCAGCCATCCGGGCTCTACAAGCGCGGGGCAGCGAAAGGGCGTTCAGCTATGGCCGGCAGTTCGCGCCAGGTGGCGTGGGAGTTCTTCGGCGCGGAGCTGAAACGGCGGCGGGAGAACGCGGGATTGACGCTTTCGAGCGCACGTGGCGACAGCTGATCGACGACAAGCGGTACGCGGATTACTTCGCGGAGTCGTGGAGCTGGAGCGGACGGCGACGAAGATCTGCGAGTTCGCGCCGACGTTGGTGCCGGGGCTGTTGCAGACGGCGGAGTACACACGAGCGGTGACCCTGGCGAGCAGCCCGTTCGTCGCACGGGAGCACATCACGGGAGCACATCCAGGAGAAGGTGGCGGCCCGCGCGGAGCGGGCGCGCATCCGGTCAGCACCCGGAGTTGGCGGGCGCATCAGCACCCCGCATGCACGCCGGGCGGGTTCGGCGTCCACCGCAAAGCCGGTGGGCGCAACCGCCCACCGGGGCACACCGGGCCGAACCGGCGCCTGCGGCAGGACGGAGCCTCGGCGAGCGGCCGCCGGGCTCCTTCGAGAAACGCGTCGCGTCCGCCGGACGGTTCCTCCGCCCGCTCACGGTGCCCGCTGGTCGACCGGTTGGTGCATCCGTTCACTTCCTCACTTCCCTGCCTTCCCACCCGTACGAACAGGCCCATCGGCCTACCGCCCGTCCGGCACCGTCGCCTCCCGGAGTTCCGGGTCGAGTTCGCCGGGGTCCCGGTGTGCCGTCTCGTGGCGCAGCAGCGTCAGGTGGGCCGCGGCCAGGGCCAGCAGGACCCCGACGTTGAGCAGGGCCGCCGCGTGCAGGCCGTCGGTGAAGGCCCTTCGGGCGAGGGCGAGGAGTTCGCCGCCGAGCCGTTCCGGCAGCCGGCCGGCGACCTCGGCGGCGCCGCCCAGGGTGGCGCGGGCGGCCTCGGTGAGGTCGGGTCCGATGCGGCCCGGAAGGCTGCCGCCGTCCATCGTCGCCCGGTACACGGCCGCGGCGACGGATCCGGCGACGGCCACGCCCAGCGCCTCGCCCAGGTTCGCGCCGGTCTCCCCGACCCCCGAGGCGTTGCCGGCGCGTTCGGGTGGGGCGCTGCTGATGATCACGTCGTTGGTCAGGGCGAGCGCCGCCTGGATGCCGAAGGAGGCGATGGCGAAGGCGATGACGGCGGGGACCGGTCCGGATGTCGTGCGTGCCTGGGTGAGCAGTACCAGGCCCGGTACGGACAGCAGGAACCCACCCGACATGATCCAGAGCGGGTTCGTCCGGTTCGCCGCGAGTGGGGCCAGCAGCGCGCCCACCACGCCCGCCGCCACCGCGGGCAGCGTCCACAGCCCGGTCGCCAGGGGGGACAGTCCCAGCACCAGTTGGAAGTACTGCAGGAGCAGGAACTGTGTGCCGGTCACCGCGAAGAGCCCCAGGGTCAGCCCGCCGAGCGACACCCCGAACGCCGGGCGGGAGAACAGCCTCAGGTCGAGCATGGGGTCGGCGAGCTTCAACTGCCTGCGCACGAAGACCGCACCGAGGCAGAGCCCCACGACCATGCTCAGCAGCGGCAGTGCGTGAAGGCCGTGCTGGGCGACCTGTTTGAAGCCGTAGACCACCGGCAGCACGGTCGCGATGGACAGGACGGCGCTGAGCGGATCGAGCCGCCCGGCCTGCGGGTCGCGGAATTCGGGCAGCAGCAGCGGGCCGGCGATCAGCAGGACGACGCCTACCGGCACCCCGAGCAGGAACACCGAGCCGTACCAGAAGTGCTCCAGGAACAGCCCGCCGATCAGCGGGCCGATCATTCCGCCGATGCTGAAGTTGGTCATCCACACCGCGACCGCGAGCCGCCGCTGCCCCGGGTCGCGGAACATGTTGCTGATCAGGGAGAGCGTCGACGGCATCAACGTGGCCCCGGCGACCCCGAGCAGCGCCCGCGAGGCGATGAGCATCCCCACGCCGGACGAGCAGGCGGCGAGCAGCGAGGCCGCTGCGAAGGCGGCGGCGCCCGAGAGCAGGAGTCTGCGGCGCCCGATCCGGTCCCCCAGCGTTCCCATGGTGGCGAGGAAGCCGGCGACCATGAAGCCGTAGATGTCGATGATCCACAGCAGTTCCGTGGTGCTCGGATGCAGTCGCTCGCTGAGGTGGGGCGCGGCCAGGTGCAGCACGGTCATGTCGAGACCGATGAGCATCGTCGGCAGCGCGAGGACGGCCAGTCCGGTCCATTCCCGTCGTCCGGCCCGCGCCGGAACCCCGGCACGGGCGTCTGACGTGCCCCGGGCCACCGGCGTCAACCGGTCGCTCGGGAGGAGACCGGCGCGCCGCGGTAGGCGTCCAGCAGGCGGCGTACGGCGTAGGTGACCGGGACCGGATGGTGCAGCGCCTCGTCGGGTGTCAGCCATACGGCCGAGGTGCCCTCCGGGCCGAGGTGCACCGCGAGGCCGGTGTCCACCGCGTCGGCGGTGCGGTAGACGTGCCACAGATGGGCGTCGGCGCCGCGGCGGCAGCCGTCACCGGGTACGGGGACGCGGGCCAGGTGTTCCAGCCGCTCACCGGCGATGCCGGTCTCCTCCCGGAGTTCGCGCGCCGCCGCCTCGCCGGGGTGCTCGCCGCACTCGACGTGTCCGGCGGGGATCGTCAGGCCGAAGGGGAACGCCGTGCGGTCGAAGAACAGGAGGCGGCCGCGGACGTCATGGACGAACACGCCCGCCGTCTCGTGCCAGTACTCGCCGTCGGCGTCCGTCCACCACCGGACCGCGGGATCGAGCACCAGCGCCCGGTCGGCGGTGTGACCGCAGGCGGGGCACACGCAGTGCCGCCGGCCGCCGGTGGTGCGCCACTCCACCGGCTCGCCGTGGCAGCGCAGGCAGTAGTGGTGCTCGGCGCCGTCGTTCAGCGCGTGCGGTGGAAGGAAGTCCAGTTTCATGTCTCATCACCGTTCTCCGGCCTCCCGTCACGAACGTGCCGGACGTGCCGGACGGCGCGGCTTCGCGCGGCGGACGGCCCGGTGTCCTGGGCGCGAAGCCGGGTGCGTCGGCCGACGGGCCCGTCAGTCGTCCAGGCCGTACCGGAGGAACAGCTCCTTGTCGCCCGCGACATAGGAGGTGTCGGTGATCACCGTCTGGTCGGACGGGCCCCGGCTGCACATGCACATGTGCCGGCCGGTGGAGACGACCCGCGCCGCACGGGCACCGCCCGAGGTCATGATCTCCTCGGCGATGTCCTTCACGAGGTGCTCCTGGATCTGGAACCTGCGGCTGAACGCCTGTACCAGCCGGGGGAACTTGCCGAGGCCCAGGATCCGGTCGCCGGGCACGTAGGAGATCGCCACCTTGCCGTAGAAGGGCAGGAAGTGGTGCGCGCAGATCGAGTAGTAGTTGATGTCGTGCACGCGGACCACGCCGGCGTGCTCGCCCTTGACCTCGACCGTGGTCTTGAGGATGGTCGAGGTGTCGATCTCGTAGCCGCTCAGCAGTTCGCGGTAGGCCCGTACGATACGGGGTTCGCATTCCGGTTCCTGGTACCAGTCGAGCGCGCGCTTGTCGGTGGTGACGTTCTGTTCGAGCCACTCGGCGATGCTGCTCATGAAACACCTCCTGATGGGCGCCCATGGCGCCTTGAGTGCTGCTGTTTCAGGTCGCCCTGCGGCCGGCTCCGCGAAAGCGGTTGCCCGAGGAACTCGATCACGACGTTCCGACGGGATCCGACGGGTCCGAGGGAATCCGAGGGAATCCGACGGGATCCGACGGGATCCGACGGGATCCGACGGGATCCGACGGGATCGGTCGCTGTTGTCGACCAGAGCCAGAAGCGCGTACGCACGTGCTGTGAACAGCAGCTTCGTGCTGACTGTGCCATGCTGCCCGCCGCTGTCCGGGGCACGCAACTTGTCGGAGATGTCCGAGTGATCCCTCACTCTCCCGGCCTCTCCCGGGGGCCGCCGTCGCGGGGGGGCCGCCATGGCCGCCGCGACGTCGAGCCGCCCCCCGGGGTTCAGCCGGACGCCGTGCTGGGTTCGGGCTCGGAGTCCGGACCGCCGGGCTCGGTGGCCTCCCACAGCACGTTGAACCGGCTGACCCGCTCCTCGACGTGCTGGCGGGTCATCTTCAGCAAGGTCTTGGCGGGCACGATCTCCACGTCGGGCTCGGTCTCGTAGGACAGCTCCCCGTCGAAGAGGATGAAGTCGTTGAGCGGGGTCACCTGGGCGCGCGGCGGCAGCAGCGACCGGACCGCGATGCGGGCGTCGATGCCGAACTCCCGGTGCCGGTCGCACAGGCGCTCCAGGCTCTCTGTGCGCTCCTCGGGCCTGCTGACGAGGAACAGCCGCCGCACCTCCACACCGCGCTGCTTGATCGCCTCTTCCTGCGCCTTCAGATAGCGGTTCGCGGGCTCGCTGAACCAGAAGTCACGGTCCACCGAGGTGCTGGTCGCGTACACCGTCTTCCTGGCACAGGTGGTGAGATCGATCAGCCAGTCGTGGTTCTCTCCGGGACAGTCGGCGCTGCCGTTGCTGAGGCTCTCCATCAGCGAGGCGAGCCGGCCTATCTCCTCCTGGGCGAAGGTCTTGACGATCTCCGAACCGTGCTCGCCGACCTGGGTGTACTTGCGGGCCAGCCGGGTCACCCCGTCGGAGCGGAGCACCGACCGGTCCACCTGGCTGAACAGCTCCGTGGCGTCGTTGATCTTGGCGAAGCTCTCGTCGACGGCCGCGCGCATCTGCGCATTGTGCTCGGCCAGGCTGTCCTTCATCTCGCGGATGCGCTTCTTGTGGCCCGACTCCATGGTCTCCAGCCGCTGCTCGAACTCCACGAGGTACTGGATGATCAGCGCGGCGCCGCCGAGGACGACGGACACGGTCAGCTGCCACACCTGGTTCTTGTCCTGGTTGAGGACGCTGGTCAGGACCCAGGTGCCGCCGGCGACTAAGACCGTGAACAGAGTCTTCCTGAGGAGCTTCGGTATCTGCGTCTGGTCCTGGGTCCTCGGCGCGGTCCTGACTTCCCCTGTCGATGCTCCGTTCATATGAGCCTCCCCCGTCGGGTGTGTCGTTGTGCCGCCCTTCAGCGCGTGCTCAGTGCCTCGTGCAGCAACGGAACGGCCTGGACGGCCAGTTGGTCGCGGATGCGCTGGACCAGGGTCTGCCACTGGCGTGTGAACCCCGGTTCCCGTTCCAGCACGTCCCACAGGTGGCCCAGCGTGCGGTCCACGTGGGCGCGGGGCATCCACAGATGCAGTAGGTGATCGACGGCCGGGCGCAGGGCCAGGACGGCCGAGGGGCCGTCCGCCGCGCCGAGCCTGCTGCTGTCGAGCATGTGCACCACGGTCGTCAGCAGCCAGTCGTGCAGGGCGAGGTCCTCGCACAGGCCCGCCGCTGCGGCGGCCGGGGTGTCCTGCGGCAGCCGCAGCTCCACGGTCCGCAGCCCGTCCTCGGCGAGCGTGAAGCGCTCCAGTGACGGCCCCTCGCCCTCGGGGCCGCGCCGTGCGGCCCAGCGCAGATGGGTGCGCCGGGACTTGAAGGGTGCCTTGTGGTCGAGCAGCGGATGGCGCACCACCTGGGCGAACAGCCCCTCGGCGATCATCCCGAGGTCCAGTTCACCGCGTCCGCCGCCCCGCAGTACGCCCTCGGCGGTGGCCTGTTCGGGGAGCTTCCCGAAGGGTTCGACCAGGCCGGGCCTGACGAGGTAGTGGCCCCAGGGGCGGCGCGTGTCGGGGCCTGCGGCCGGGGCGCTGAAGTAGGCGGTGGCCTGCAGGACGCGGCCTTCGGTGAGCGCGGCGCGGGCGGCCACCGTGCCGACGCCGCGCACCTTGGCTCCGTTGGAGGTGGGCAGCCGGCAGTCCACTCCGGTGAGGACCTCCGGGGAGAGCGCGTACAGGTTGGGGCGTTCGGAGACGCGGACCAGTTCGTCGGCGCGCAGCCGCAGCAGTTGGGCGGCGGCCCGGCCGTCCAGCGCCTGGAAGGACGGCAGCAGGCCGGTGCGCACCTCACCGCAGGCGAGAACCGGGCGGGCCGACTGTCCGGGAGGCGGCATCTCAGGTCTCCCCGGGGGAGAAGGCGGGCGCGGGCTCCTCGTAGAACACGTAGGTGGCGCGCTGCGCGACGGCCGCCGGCACGGCGGCGCCCTCGCGCGCGGAGCGCTCGGCGACCTGCCGCAGTGCGCCCACGTCGACGTCTATCTGGTCGAGGATGAGCCGGACGGCGTCCTCGACGGCCAGGAAGCGGTTCGGCATCAGGGTGCAGGTGCGGTACGCGCTGAAGGGTGTCGCGGAGGCGTTGAGCTGGATCAGCGGCGGCAACCGGTCCCAGTCGTAGGGGAAGCCGGCACCGTTCCAGGGGCGCGGGGTGAGCACGGGCTCACCGAGGTGGCGCAGGAGGCCGAGGCGGGCCAGTTGCCAGACGGCGGCGAGGAACGGGCAGGACCACAGGCGCTGTCCGTCCTTCTCCGACCACAGTTCGACGTCCATGAACACGGAGTGGTTGCGGGCCGCCGTCTCCTGGGGCGGCTGCCAGACGCTGACCTCCATGGCGCGGCGGGAGGTGGGGCTGCGCTGCCCGTTGGCGAGCCAGCCGGTCTGGCTGACGGGCGGGCGGGAGCCGTGGCTGCCCGGCGGCGGCGACTCGACGAGGCGGTGCATCACGGCCTCGGCCAGCTCGATCTTGTCGGCGACGGCGCAGCCCGATTCGCGGGCGAGGTAGTCGATGACCAGTCCGGCCCGCCCGGCCTCTTCGAGGATCACGGGGACGAGCTCGGCGGGCGTGGAGAAGCGGGTGAAGTAGTCGTCGACGAGGAAGCAGGTGCTGATGCGGGGCCGCTTGCCACCGGTGCGGCGGGCGGCGGCGGCGCGGGCGGCGTCCACCCAGATCCGTACCTCGGCGAAGTGCTCGCGCAGCCGCTCGGGGCCGGCCTCGAAGTCCTCCATGTAGAGGTGGCCGAGCTCCAGGGAGAGGTGGGACAGCGGGACGGACTGGGTGCGGGGCTCTGCGGCGGTCTCGCGGAACACGGCTTCCGTCACGGCTGCTCCCAGTACTTGTCGTCGGTGAGCCGTCCGGCCAGCTCGCTCAGCGCCTCCCAGGTCTCCCTGTTGGCGATCTGGCTGTCGAGCACGTCCTCGTCGGTGATGAGCTGTTCGCGCCACTGCAGGACGGGCTCCAGGGGCACGGAGCCGAGGACCTGGCTGTAGCCGATGCCCTGGGCGGAGGCGAGGTGCTTGAGGTCCCGGTCGCACTCGCGCATCCACGCCGACTGGGTGGCCGACACCTGGGACCACAGTGGCGACTCGGGATCGGGGACGGCGGCCCGTACGAAGCGGATGACGGCGCGCAGCGCGTCCTCGTCGTGGCCGCGGGCCACGCCTCCGGCGACGATGCCGCGCCTGCCGAAGACCAGGCTGGCGGCGGCGGCCACGTGCTGGCGGGTCCAGCGGTGGAAGACGAGCCAGCGGAACTGCACGCCGCTCATCTCGCGCTGCGCGGTGGCCTCCAGGACCATGTCGACGGCGTAGCTGCGGCCGGCGCTGAGGTCGACGACGATCAGGTCGAACTCGCTGTTGAGCCGGAGCAGGAGGTCCACGCAGCGGCGCAGGTTGTCGTCGGTGGTGGCGAACTCGCCGCCGCTGAGGTCGCCGGGCATCAGGACCAGGCGGCCGGAGCCGGGCGGCCGGTTGCGCAGCACCCGGTGCTCGGTGTCGGACCAGACGTCGATGCGGGCCGGTTCGCCGACATCGCCCACCAGATAGGAGTGCAGTCCGCAATCCTCGGCGGCCTGGCGTGCGTCGGGCACGTCGAAGACGGCCGACGCGGTGGGCGAGCCGAAGTCGAAGTCCAGGTAGCAGACGTCGTCGCCGGCCAGCGCACGGTGGTAGGCCAGGTTGGCGCTGGTGACGGAGCGGCCCGTGCCTCCCTTGTCGGAGGCGGCGAACAGGAGCACGGTCACACCCCCTGGACCGCGGCTTCGCGGGCCCGGGCCAGGGCGTCCAGCTGTCCGAGGACGTCGAGGGCCAACGCGCAGGCGGTGCCGGGTTGTTCGTCCACGAGCGTGCGGGCGCGGCGCAACTTGACCTCGATGCCTCTGAGTTCCAGGCCGCGGTTGCCCTCGCTGGCGGGGGCGGGCTCCATCTGCTCGTTGCCGAGGAGGTGCGTGGACTCGCTCAGCAACGCCTGGGCGAGGTCGGTCAGTTTCGTGCTGCGGATCGGCGGCTGCTTGTACATCTCCTGGACTTGGACCATCACCTCGGTGACGCGTTCGGTGATGCTCCAGGACACCGGTACGTCGAGGGACGGGGAGTCCGGGTAGGCGGCGTGGACGTTGTCCCACAGGCCGATGCCCTCACCGTCGCGCAGGCGGCGGCGCCACACGTGGCCGAAGATGTGCTCGGCGAGTCTCAGCAGGCGGTCGTGTGCGTCGAGGTTGCGGGAGAGCGTGCACAGCTGGATGGTCCGCTTGAGCAGCTGCGCCGAGAAGTCGGTCATGGTCCACTGCATGGGCGGGCCGATGCGTTCGCTGCCCTGCAGCGGCAGGGTGACGCCGGGGTTGTGCAGCCGGACCATGGGGTCGTCGCGGGTCATGCGGCTGGTGATGCGGCCGCGTTCGGCGAGGCGTTCCATGACGCTGACGGTGCGGGTCAGGTCGTCGTCGGTGGCCCGGCGGCGCATCAGGTCGTGGATGAGGATGGCGGCGACGGAGAGGGAGAAGTACTCGGACTCCAGCTTCTGGCCCGTGGTGCGCCAGGGGATGTCCTCCAGGGGCCAGCGGTCGGTGTCGAAGCGCGCGATGCGCGACCAGAACTGCTGGGTGATCTCCCACCGCAGGCGTAACGCCTCGGCGAGCCTCTGCTGTTCGGGGCTGAGCAGGCCCAGGGTGAGGGTCCGGTCGGAGAACAGGTCCTGGATGCCGTCGAGGGCGACGACGGAGAAGTAGAGGTACGGCACCGCGTTGGCGACGCCCTCGGGCTGGGTCCCGATGGGTTCATCGGTCTCCACCTCGGGCGCGTCCTTGATGATGCTCCAGCCCCAGCCGCACTCGAAGAACTGGTTCTCGTCCTTGAGGCCCTCCTCGACGTCGAGGCCGAGGACGAGGCTCTCCCCGATGGCGGCGCGCAGCGCGCGGAAGCGGCGCTGGAACTTCTGCACCACGTGGCGCTGCGACAGCCGCCCCTGGCCGAGGAGTTCGCACAGCGTACGGCCCTGGGAGGAATCGGTGTCGAAGACGTTGACGGTGAAGGAGCGCAGCAGGCTCACCATGGCGGCGGTGAGCCGGGCGCTGGTGGCGAGGCGCAGTTCCTGGATGGTCTCCAGGACGTCGCTGCGGCGGGTCTTGGACTCGTAGACCTTGAGGAAGCCGAGCGTGGCCAGGCAGAGGGTGATGGACATCGAGTACGAGTCGACCACCCCGAGCTCACGCTGTTCCTTGGTGAGGTCCCGGTCCTTGTCCCTGGAGGAGAAGTAGTAGCCGCCGGCGAACGACGGCCGCTTGTCCTCGCCGGTGTGCATGCGCATGAACTGGGCTGCGGCGGCGACGAGGTTCGCGGGGATCTCCAGCCGTCCGCCTGCCCTGCGCATCGTCTGCTGGACGTCGTCCTGTGTGGTGTCCGGGTCGTCCAGCCGGAAGGCCGGGATCTCGGTAGCCGGGTACAGCAGGCAGAGCAGGCGCTCCGCATCGGCGACGCTGCTCTCTCCGCCCCATTTGCCCCATGCCCACTCCCCGCCGTCGAAGGAGTGGCGGGCGATCGCCTGCCAGATGTCCAGCAGATGCTGGCGTGGCTTGATCTGCATCCCATGCCCCTCACACAGGCCGCGCTGCCATCAGCTCGGTGAATTCTCTGTTCTCTTGTCGAAGCCGCGCTCCTCAACCGGTCGGAATATCGGACTCCGAATTCCTGCGCCCCCAGGCGACGATCATTCCCGAATACCCCTCGCGCAGGGCGGCCGACGCCTTGAGCCGCGTGGTCTTGAACTCCCGGGCGAAAGGCACCAGGCTCTCGTGCACCTCCGACTCTCCCACGTCGCACGCGGGGAAGAAATGCTCACCCGCGTGATACCCCGTGGAATGCTCCATGAACGCGGCGGCGAAGGGCGCGCCGGGGGCCAGGGCGCGCAGGAAGCACTCGACGCCCCGGGCGAACTCCTTGTGGGAGGTGGTCATCGACTCCGCGACGAAGAACATGGTCCCCATGGACCACTGCCCCTCGTGGTGCACCAGGTCGAACAGGTTGCCCGACCGGACCCGGACGACGTCGCGGAACTTCGCCCGCGGATCCATGTCCAGGGCGCCGTACACGTCGTTCTTGCACAGGACGCGCCAGAACTGGTCCCAGTTCGCGTCGTAGGAATCGACCTGGCTCTCCAGGTAGCGCACATTCGCGGGTGAACGCTCCAGGAGGGTGATCTGGTCGCACCACGGCAGCATGGCGAGTGCGGGATAGAGGTTCGCGCCGGCACCCACATCGATACCGGAGACCGGTCCGGGGGGCGGCGTTCGGAAATGATCGCCGAAATGATCGCGTACGATGTGGAGAATCTCCGCGTCCTCTGCCTGCAGGTCGCGGTAATTGTGATCCACATAGGCGATGGGGTCGAATGCGGCCCATGATACGTCCGCATTCAGTTGAGTATCCCCCGACGATCTCAAGGTCATTGGCTTACGGTACCAACGCCAGGCACCCCGCGGATCCCCTCCGACCAAGTGTCATGGAAGGCGACTACGGCACATGGGGCGCACCGGGGGCGCACCGGGGCGAATGACTTGTTGGACCTGATCCCACCTTGAACGGCCAGATCACCCCGCTCAAGATGGTCGGAACTCTGTCGAACACATCCGAACGGCAGAGATCACGCGTCCCACCCGTATCACCCGTGCGGGTGTCAACGCGTCCTTGACTCCTTTCCGCTTGGGGGGCGGCATGGCTGCGTTTCCACAGGAACGTTTCTCTTCGCATGGGGGCCGGACCGGCCCGGCGCTGTTCCACGACCGGGGGCTCGTCGACCGGACGCTGACGATGAGGGGAGCCACGGAGGAGGACCTGCCCGAACTCGTCCGGGTCGACAGGGAGGCGTTCCCCGACGACCCCTACCCCTACTTCGTGCTCCGCCAGCTCTTCGACCTGCACGCGGACCAGCTGCTCGTCCTCGAGGACGGGGAGCGCCTGCACGGCTACGTCCTGTTCGTCATCTCACCCGACCGCTACCGGGGTTGGATCGTCAGCCTCGGCGTCACCCGCGACCAGCGGGGGCGCGGGCTGGGCCGGCGGCTGATGCTGGAGGTGCTGCGCCGGCTGCGCGCCGAGAGCGTCCGCGAGGTCCGGCTGACGGTGGAGCCGGCGAACGATGCCGCGATCACGCTGTACCGGTCGCTCGGCTTCTCGTCCGACGAGGGCGTGCGCAAGGACTACTTCGGCGCCGGGGAGGACAGGCTCATCATGACGCTCGGGCTGTGAACCTCACGGCGCGGGGGCCGTGAGGCTCATGAGGCCCGCTCGGACGGTCAAGCGCCGGGCGTACCGCGCTGCCAGGGCGTCTCCACGGCGTGCCGGTCGCAGTGCGCGCGGACGTACGCCACGACGTTCCCGGCGGCACGCCGTCCAGCACGGCGAGGCAGGCCGGCGCCGTGCCGGTGCGGCCGCGACCGCCGCCGCGGGCGACCTCGACACGCTCGGCGGCGGCGCGGTCCCACGCCCCGGCGAGCAGCCGGCGCGCCTGGGAACGGCTGCCGGGCAGGCGGAAGTCGGGCCAGCGCAGCCAGCCGGCCTCCCAGGAGACGACGGACCGGCGATCAAGCACGCCACCGCCTCCCGCCACCAGCGGCCCGCGGCCTCCCGGGCGAGTCGGCCGCCGGGCACCGCTTCCGCTGCCACCATCCTGTGCGGGAGGGCGAGCCGGCGCGCGAGCCCCTGCGGCAGGCGGCACACCCCTCCCCGGCCACCGCCGTGGCCGACGTACCCCACCAGAAGAACGCCAGGGAGCCCTGATGACCCTGCCCGCCCCGCTGACCGGTGTCGTCCCGCCCGTCTGCACCCCTCTGACGCCGGAAGGCGAGGTCGACGTCCCCTCGCTGCTCGGGCTCGTGGACCATCTGGTGACGGGCGGGGTGGACGCCCTGTTCGTCCTGGGGTCGTCCTCGGAGGCGGCTCACCTGACGGACAGTCAGCGCCGTCTGGTGGTGCGGACGGTGGTGGCGCACGTGGCCGGCCGGCTGCCGGTCCTGGCCGGGGCGATCGACATGACGACGCCGCGTGTGCTGGACCACGTGGCATACGTGGTGGAGGCGGGCGCGGACGCGGTGGTCGTCACTGCGCCGTTCTATACCCGGACGCATCCCGCCGAGATCGCCCGCCACTACCGGCTGGTCGCCGGCCGCTCCCCCGTGCCGGTGATCGCCTACGACATCCCCGTCTCCGTCCACACCAAGCTGAGCGCCGAGCTGGTCCTGGAGCTCGCCGCGGACGGGACGCTGGCCGGGCTGAAGGACTCCAGCGGCGACCTGGCCGGCTTCCGCGCGGTCGTCACGGGCGCCCGTGCGCGGGCCGGCATCACGGGCTTCAGCGCGCTGACGGGGTCCGAGCTGGTCGTGGACTCGGCCCTGGCGCTGGGCGCGGACGGGGCGGTGCCGGGCCTGGCGAACGTGGACCCGGAGGGCTACGTCCGTCTGGACCGCCTGTGCCGTGCGGGCGACTGGGACGCGGCGCGGGCGGAGCAGGAGCGGCTGTGCGCGCTGTACGGGATGACGGGCGTCGGGGACAGGGCCCGGATGGGCGCGAGCTCGTCGGGCCTGGGGGCGTTCAAGGCGGCGCTGTACCTGCGGGGGGTGATCGCCTGCCCGGCGACGGCCCAGCCGCAGGTGCCCCTGTCGGAGGGGGAGGTGGAACGGGTCGGGAAGCATCTGGCGGCGGCCGGGCTGCTGTAGCGGGGTCCTACGACGGTGTGCGCGCCGCCGCCAGCAGTCGGGTCACGTCGTCCGAGCAGATGGTGAGCGCCGCGCCGACGGTGGCGAGGACCTCGCACTCGGCGACGGTGTAGGGGCCGTCCGCGAGGGCGATGCGGGCGCCCTGCAGCAGGACGGACTCCCGGCCGGTGGGGGCGAGGTGGGGGGCGAGCGGGTCCAGGGCCTCATGGAGCTCTATGGCCAGGCTGGCGCCGCCCGGTTCGCCGCAGACGCGGCCGGTGTCGGCGGCCAGGGCGTCGACCAGGGCGCTGAGGCTGTCCGCCGTGCAGTCCTCGAAGCCTGCGGCGCGGACCGCGGACGCGGCCGTCTCCAGGGACGTGCGGGAGCCGGTGCCGCCCGCGGCGAGGACGGCGAGGGCCACCGTGTGGACGGCGTCGCGGAGCATCGCGGAGAAGCGGGTGGTGGTCGGGTGGTCGAGGACGTCCGTGCCGTAGTGGTGGCCGCAGGCCGCGCACTCCACGACCGGGCCGGTCTCGCCGCGCGGCAGCACGGGCAGGCCCGCCAGGGAGAAGCTGCGGCGTCCGGTGAGGCGCTGGTAGTTGCGGTCGCCCCCGCAGCCCGGGCAGAAGAACTCGCCGTCGCCGACGGCGGTCCACGTGGTGCGGACACCCAGGAGACGCGCGGCACGGCCCTTGCGGACTCCACGGCCGTTGCGTCCCCGTCCTGGCAGCACGTCGCACCTCCGAAACGGCACGGCAACATCGCCGTGCTGGCGTGATGTTAGCCACATCGTTGATGCGAAGTCAGTACCCCGGACGAGACCTCTCCGTGATCTTTGGCGGAAATGGCCGGTCCGCGACGCGGCCCTGCCCGCCCCCGGGGGCGGGCAGGGCCGTGAAGCCGCCGGTCAGAGGGTCAGCGGGTGGCGCGGTTGACGGCGGAGACGACGGCCTTCAGCGAGGCACGTGTCGTATTCGCGTCGATGCCGATGCCCCACAGGACCTTTCCGTCGATCGCGCACTCGATATAGGAGGCGGCCTGCGCGGAGGCGCCCTCGCTCATGGTGTGCTCCTGGTAGTCCAGGAGGCGTACGTCGATGCCGATGTTCTCCAGGGCGTCGAAGAACGCCGAGATCGGGCCGTTGCCGGTGCCGGTCAGGACGGTGTCCTCGCCGTCGACCGTGGCCTCGACGGTGAGGGTGTCGACGCCGTCCTTGTCGGTGGTCGTCTGGCCCGTCCTGACCTGGATGCGGCCCCACGGGTTACCGGGGTTCGGCAGGTACTCGTCCTGGAAGACCGACCAGATCTCCTTCGGCGTGACCTCGCCGCCCTCGGCGTCCGTCTTCGCCTGGATGATCCTGGAGAACTCGATCTGCATCCGGCGCGGCAGGTCCAGCTTGTGGTCGTTCTTGAGGACGTAGGCCACGCCGCCCTTGCCGGACTGCGAGTTGACGCGGATGACGGCCTCGTAGGAGCGGCCGACGTCCTTGGGGTCGATCGGCAGGTACGGCACCGCCCACTCGATCTCGTCGACGGTCCTGCCCTGGGCCGTCGCCTCGGCCTCCATGGCGTCGAAGCCCTTCTTGATGGCGTCCTGGTGGGAGCCGGAGAAGGAGGTGTAGACGAGGTCGCCGATGTAGGGGTGGCGCGGGTGGACCTCCATCTGGTTGCAGTACTCCCAGGTGCGGCGGATCTCGTCGATGTGGGAGAAGTCGATCTGCGGGTCGACGCCCTGCGAGAAGAGGTTCATCCCCAGGGTGACCAGGTCGACGTTGCCGGTGCGCTCGCCCTGGCCGAACAGGCAGCCCTCGACGCGATCGGCGCCGGCCATCACGGCCAGCTCGGCGGCCGCCACCGCGGTGCCGCGGTCGTTGTGGGGGTGGGCGGACAGGCAGACGTACGCGCGGCGGGAGAGGTTGCGGTGCATCCACTCGAAGCGGTCCGCGTGCGTGGACGGGGTGGAACGCTCCACGGTGGCGGGCAGGTTCAGGATGATCTCGCGGTCCGGGCCGGGCTGCCAGACGTCCATGACCGCCTCGCAGACCTCCAGGGCGAAGTCCAGCTCGGTGTCGGTGAAGATCTCGGGGCTGTACTGGTAGCCGAACTCGGTCTCGGGGCCCAGCAGCTTCTCGGCGTACTCCATCACCAGCCGGGTGCCATCGACGGCGATCTGCCTGATGTCGTCCTTGGAGCCGCGGAAGACGACCCGGCGGAAGACCGGGGCCGTCGCGTTGTAGAGGTGCACGTTCGCGCGCCGGGCGCCCCTCAGGGACTCGACGGTCCGTTCGATCAGGTCCTCGCGGGCCTGGGTGAGGACGGAGACGGTCACGTCCTCGGGGATCGCGCCCTCCTCCTCGATGATGGAGCGCACGAAGTCGAAGTCGGTCTGGCCGGAGGCCGGGAAGCCGATCTCGATCTCCTTGTAGCCCATCTTGACCAGCAGGTCGAACATCGCGCGCTTACGGGCCGGCGACATGGGGTCGATCAGTGCCTGGTTGCCGTCGCGCAGGTCCGTGGACAGCCAGCGCGGGGCCTGGGTGATCCGCTTGTCCGGCCAGGTGCGGTCGGGGATGTCGACCTGCTCGTAGGGGCGGTACTTGTGGATCGGCATGGACGTGGGCTGCTGGCGGTTCGCCATGGTGCGTGGGCTCCTCGTGGGGTCCGGAAGGACGGCCGACGGCGCAACGCCGAACTCCGCGGGGAGGGAGTCGGCCTCGACTACAGGCCCTCGCCGCGGCAGCTAAGGAGGAGCAGCCCGAAACGCATGATGCTCCGCATGCTAGCCGAGCCGCGCCGGATGCGCGGGCCCGTATCAGTATGCGGGACTGGGGTGACATTCCGGACATAAAGTGTCTCAACTCACAGAGACACCAGACCCCGCCCCTTACCACTTTCCCGCGAACCGCACGATCCCCTTCCTCGCCTTTTCACCGATCATGGTTGCAGGTAGTGACAGGCCGGTAACGCAGTGCAAGGGTGCCGGGCATGACCAGCAACGGGAGCCACGAGCCCGCCTTCTGCACCATCGTGCCACCGCATGTCCTCGACAATCTCGCCCAGCACGAGGACTCCGCGCTCGCCACACCCGCGCGCCGCACCCTGGAGCGCGACGCCCTGGAGCGCACCCGCCGCCGGCTGACCACGGTCATCGGGGCCCCCTCGGCGGCGCCGCCCGCGCACGCCGCCGACCAGCCGCACCGCACCGTCTACGACGCCGGGCACCGCCAGGACCTGCCCGGCAGGAAGGTCCGCGGCGAGGGCGACGAGCCCGGCGGGGACGCCACGGTCAACCGGGCCTACGCGGGCCTCGGCGCCACCTACGAGCTGTACCGGACGGCGTACGGCCGCGACTCCATCGACGGCAGGGGGCTGGCGCTGGACGCGAGCGTGCACTTCGGCGAGAACTACGACAACGCCTTCTGGAACGGCGAGCAGATGGTGTTCGGCGACGGGGACAACGAGATCTTCCTCGATTTCACCATCCCGGTGGACGTGATCGGCCACGAGCTGACCCACGGTGTGACCCAGTACACGGCGAACCTGGCCTACTACGGCCAGCCGGGCGCCCTCAACGAGTCGATGTCGGACGTGTTCGGCTCGCTGATCAAGCAGCACGCCCTCGGGCAGACCGCGGCCGACGCCGACTGGCTGATCGGCGCCGGGCTGCTCGCCCCGCGCGTCACCGGCAAGGCGCTGCGCTCGATGAAGAAGCCGGGCACCGCGTACGACGACGACGTGCTCGGCAAGGACCCGCAGCCGGGGACGATGGACGGCTATGTGCACACCAGCCAGGACAACGGCGGTGTGCACATCAACTCCGGCATCCCCAACCACGCGTTCTACCTGGTCGCCACCGAACTCGGCGGGCACGCCTGGGAGCGGGCCGGACAGATCTGGTACGACGTGCTGACCGGCGGGGAGCTGCGGGCTCGGGCGACCTTCGCCGACTTCGCGAAGCTGACCGTGGCGGCCGCCCTGGCCCGGTACCACCGGGGGCAGGAGCAGGAGGCCGTCCTCAAGGCGTGGGAGCAGGTCGGGGTGCCCACCTCGTAGCCCCGGCGCCCGTCACGTACTAGACAGGACCCATGCGTATTCGGGTGAGGCGCACGGGCGGGTTCGCGGGCATCGAGCGCCGGGCCGAGGTGGAGACCTCGGGACGGGCCGACGCCCCCGAGTGGCATGTCCTGGCGGAGCGGGCGCTCGCCGGCGGCCGGGGCGCGCCGCCGGCGGGTGTGCCGGACGGCTTCAGCTACGAGATCACCGTGGACGGCAGGACCGTGTACTGCGCGGATCCCCGGCTCACCGAGGAACAGCGGACGCTGATCTCGAGAGTCCTGAAGGAAGGGGCCTGACCGCCCCCTTCGCCCTCCAGCGGGGGAACAGCCGGTCGGCGCCTGCCCGTTGACTTCCCTTACCCGCGGTAAGGATGATCCGGCGCATGGCGACGAACCCGATACCCCAGTTCCCGGCCGGCTTCCTGTGGGGCGTGTCGACCTCGGCCCACCAGATCGAGGGCGCGGTGGACGAGCGCGGGCCCTCCGTGTGGGACGCGTTCACCGCCGAGCCGGGGCGGGTGAAGGACGGCTCGACCGCGGCGGTGGCGTGCGACCACTACCACCGCTACCGCGAGGACGTGGCGCTCCTGGCGGACCTCGGCGTGGACGCGTACCGTTTCTCGGTCTCCTGGCCCCGGGTCGGTTCCCCCGGGGGCCTCGACTTCTACGACCGCCTGGTGGACGAGTTGTGCGCGGCGGACGTGCAGCCCGTCCCGACCCTCTTCCACTGGGACCTGCCGGTCGCGCTGGACTGGCTGGAGCGCGACACCGCGGCCCGGTTCGCCGAGTACGTGTCCGTCGTCGCCGAACGCCTCGGCGACCGGGTCACCCGGTGGATCACCCTCAACGAGCCCGCCGAGCACACCCTGCTCGGCCACGCGCTCGGCGTCCACGCGCCGGGCAGGCGGCTGATGTTCGACGCGCTGCCGGTGGCCCACCACCAGTTGCTCGCCCACGGTCTGGCCGTACGGGCCCTGCGCGCGGCCGGCACCTTCGACATCGGCATCGCCAACTCGCACGGGCCCACATGGCCCGCGTCCGGGTCGCCGCAGGACGTGGAGGCCGCGGAGTTCTACGACGTCCTGCTCAACCGGCTCTTCTCCGACCCGCTTGTGCTGGGCCGTTACCCGGAGGGCATCGGCGAACTGATGCCGGGCGATGTGGAGTCCGACCTGAAGGTGATCGCGGAGCCGGTCGACTGGTACGGGATCAACTACTACGCGCCGACGAAGGTGGGTGCTCCGCAGGGCGCGGAGATCGATTTCGCCGGCATCACGCTGCCCGCCGAGCTGCCCTTCTCCGTACGGGAGATCGAGGGCCACCCGGTCACGGACTTCGGCTGGCCGGTGGTGCCGGAGGCGCTGACCGAGCTGCTGACCGGCTTCCGCGAGCGCTACGGCGACCGGCTCCCGCCGATCGTCATCACCGAGAACGGCTGCTCCTACGAGGGCATCGACGACCAGGAGCGCGTCGCCTACCTGGACGGCCATGTGCGGGCGCTGCACCGGGCGTTGGAGGCGGGCGTCGACGTGCGCGGCTACTTCGTGTGGTCCCTGATGGACAACTTCGAGTGGGCCGAGGGGTACGCCCGCCGCTTCGGGCTGGTCCACGTCGACCACGAGACGCTGGAGCGCACCCCCAAGGCGTCCTACGCGTGGCTGCGCGACCGGCTGCGGTCGCGGGGATGACGACGGCCGGGCGGACCGTGGACGCCCTCGCCGAGCCCGTCGAACCGGTCGGCGGAGGCTGGACGTCCGCCCTGTCGCTCGCCAACGGCGCGATCTGGGTGGGCTGGTACGGCCCGCTGCAGATCCTGCTCGCCTCGCAGGCGAAGGACTTCGCCCCGGGTTCCGGCATGTCCAAGGAGACCATGCTGGCCTGGGTCACGGGCGCGGGCGCCGTGGTGTCGCTCGTCGCGAACCCGGTCTTCGGCGCGCTGTCGGACCGCACGACGGCGCGCCGGGGCCGCCGCACGCCGTGGATCGTGGCCGGTGCGGCGGGCGGCGCGGCGTCGCTCCTGCTGCTGGCGGGCGCCGGCGGGCCGTGGACCATGGCGCTCGGCTGGTGCCTGGTGCAGCTGACGCTGAACGCGGCCTTCGCCGCGGTGACGGCGGCGGTGCCGGACCGGGTGCCGCGGCTCCAGCGGGGTTCGGTGGGCGGCTGGCTGGGCGCGGCGCAGATCCTCGGCGTGGTCGGGGGCACCGGTCTCGCCGCGGCGGCGGGCGGGGTGGGCGCGGGCTACACGGCGTGCGCACTGTTCACGCTGGCGGGGGTGCTCCCGTACGTCATGGCCTACGAGGACCTGCGGCTGCCGGTGGCGGACCGCCCCGCCTGGTCCTGGCGGGGCTTCCTGGCCGGCTTCTGGCTCAGCCCGCGCCTCCACCCGGACCTGGGCTGGGCCTGGCTGACCCGCTTCCTGATCAATCTCAGCAACGCGCTCGTCCTGCTGTACCTGCTCTACTACCTCCGGGACCGCCTGCACCGCGGCGATCCCGAGCAGGGCGTGCTGGTCCTCACGGCCGTGAACGGCCTCACGCTGCTGGCCACGGTCGTGGCCGGCGGGATCTGGTCGGACCGGGTGGGCCGGCGCAAGCCGTTCGTGATCTGGTCGGGCGTCCTGATGGCGGTGGCGACGGCGGCCCTGGCCGTCTGGCAGACCTGGCCGGGCGCGATCGTCGCGGCGGCGGTGCTGGGGGTCGGCTTCGGCGTCTTCACATCGGTCGACTTCGCGCTGATGACGGACGTCCTGCCGACGGCACTGGACCGCGGGAAGGACCTCGGGGTCATCAATGTCGCCAACGCGCTCCCCCAGGTCGCGGCCCCCGCCCTGGCCGCGCCGGTCGTCACCTACCTGGGGGGCTATCGCGTGCTGTACCTGGTGGCGGCGGTGATCGGGCTGGGCGGGGCACTGCTGGTGGGGCGGATCCGCGGCACGAAGTGAGCCGGACGGCGCGGGCCGCCCGGTCCGCGCCGCCCGGCACGGCACGGTGTCCGAGGGACGGCGTCCACCGGCCGGGTGAAAAGTCCTACGGCTCTGTCAGTCCCGCGTCGTACTCTTGAAACCGCGAGGCCGCCCTCAGCAGCGCGGCCGTACGGAGGAGGAATCGCGGCCTTCAGAGCCGGCCCATGACTCAGACACCCACAGCGCACAGCCCCGCGGAGGGACAGGCCAGAGCGCACTTCACCGTCCCCGCCCAGCACCCCATGGTGACCGTGCTGGGTTCTGGAGACTCCCTCCTGCGCGTGATCGAGAAGGCTTTCCCGGCGGCCGACATCCATGTCCGGGGCAATGAGATCAGCGCGGTGGGCGACGCCGGTGAGGTCGCCCTGATCCAGCGCCTGTTCGACGAGATGATGCTGGTGCTCCGCACCGGACAGCCGATGACGGAGGACGCAGTGGAACGCTCGATCGCCATGCTCCGGGCGGGCGGGACCGGGGAGGGCCCGGAGGAGACCCCGGCCCAGGTGCTCACGCAGAACATCCTGTCGTCCCGCGGTCGCACGATCCGTCCCAAGACGCTCAACCAGAAGCGGTACGTGGACGCGATCGACAAGCACACGGTCGTCTTCGGCATCGGTCCCGCGGGCACCGGCAAGACCTACCTGGCCATGGCCAAGGCCGTGCAGGCCCTGCAGTCCAAGCAGGTCAACCGCATCATCCTGACCCGCCCGGCCGTCGAGGCGGGCGAGCGCCTCGGCTTCCTGCCCGGCACGCTGTACGAGAAGATCGACCCGTATCTGCGCCCGCTGTACGACGCGCTGCACGACATGCTCGACCCGGACTCGATCCCACGGCTCATGGCGGCGGGGACGATCGAGGTGGCACCGCTGGCCTATATGCGCGGAAGGACCCTGAACGACGCCTTCATCATCCTCGACGAGGCCCAGAACACGAGCCCCGAGCAGATGAAGATGTTCCTCACCCGCCTCGGCTTCGACTCGAAGATCGTGATCACGGGTGATGTGACCCAGGTCGACCTCCCCGAAGGGACCAGGAGCGGCCTGCGGCAGGTCCAGGAGATCCTGGAGGGCGTCGAGGACGTCCACTTCTCCCGGCTGTCGTCCCACGATGTCGTACGGCACAAGCTGGTCGGCCGTATCGTCGACGCCTACGAGAAGTACGACAGCAAGCACGGCACCCAGAACGGCACGCACAAGGGCCGGGGCAAGGCCGGGCACAAGGGGAAGTAGACCAGCACGACCATGTCGATCGACGTCAACAACGAGTCCGGCACCGAGGTCGACGAGCAGGCGATCCTCGACATCGCCCGCTACGCGCTCGCGCGGATGCGCATCCACCCGCTCTCCGAGCTCTCGGTGATCGTCGTGGACGCCGACGCCATGGAGCAGCTGCACGTCCAGTGGATGGACCTGCCCGGACCCACCGATGTCATGTCCTTCCCCATGGACGAGCTGCGGCCGCCGTCCAAGGACGACGACGAGCCGCCGCAGGGGCTGCTCGGCGACATCGTGCTGTGCCCGGAGGTCGCCGCCAAGCAGGGCGCCGAGGCACCGACGCAGCACACCATGGACGAGGAGCTGCAGCTCCTGACCGTCCACGGTGTGCTGCACCTGCTCGGCTACGACCACGAGGAGCCCGACGAGAAGGCCGAGATGTTCGGTCTTCAGGCCGCCATCGTGGACGGCTGGCGCGCGGAGAAGGGGCTGAGCGGCCCCTCGCCGGCGCCCACCGTGTCATGAGCCCTCAACTCGTCACCGGCGCGATCGCTCTGGTGGTGGTCGCCTGGCTGGCCGCCTGTGCGGAGGCGGGCCTGGCCCGCGTGTCCAGCTTCCGCGCCGAGGAGGCAGTCCGCAGCGGCCGGCGCGGCAGCGCCAAGCTCGCCCAGGTCGCCGCGGACCCGACCCGCTATCTGAACGTGGCGCTGCTGGTCCGGGTCGCCTGCGAGATGGCCGCCGCCTCGCTCGTCACCTACGCCTGCCTGAAGGAGTTCGCCGGTACCGCCGAGGCCCTCCTGGTCGCGATCGCGGTCATGGTCCTCGTGTCGTACGTCGCCGTCGGCGTCTCCCCTCGCACCATCGGCCGCCAGCATCCGCTGAACACGGCGACGGCGGCGGCGTACGTCCTCGTGCCGCTGGCCCGGGTGATGGGGCCGGTGCCCTCCCTGCTCATCCTCATCGGCAACGCCCTCACCCCCGGCAAGGGCTTCCGCCGCGGCCCGTTCGCCTCGGAGGCGGAACTGCGCGCCCTCGTCGACCTCGCCGAGAAGGAGTCCCTCATCGAGGCCGAGGAGCGCCGCATGGTGCACTCCGTCTTCGAACTCGGCGACACCCTGGTCCGGGAGGTGATGGTGCCGAGGACCGACCTGGTGGTCATCGAGCGCTACAAGACCATCCGGCAGGCGCTGACCCTGGCCCTCAGGTCCGGCTTCTCGCGCATCCCGGTGACCGGGGAGAGCGAGGACGACATCGTGGGGATCGTGTATCTCAAGGACCTGGCCCGCAAGACGCACATCAGCCGCGACGCCGAGTCGGAACTGGTGGCCACCGCGATGCGGCCCGCCACCTTCGTACCCGACACCAAGAACGCGGGCGACCTGCTGCGGGAGATGCAGAAGGAGCGCAACCACGTGGCCGTCGTCATCGACGAGTACGGCGGCACGGCCGGGATCGTGACCATCGAGGACATCCTGGAGGAGATCGTCGGCGAGATCACCGACGAGTACGACCGTGAGCTGCCGCCGGTCGAGGAACTGGGCGGGGACAGCTACCGGGTCACGGCCCGTCTCGACATCGGCGACCTGGGCGAGCTGTACGGGCTCGAAGCGTTCGACGACGAGGACGTGGAGACGGTCGGCGGGCTGCTCGCGAAGGCGCTGGGCCGGGTGCCCATCGCGGGTGCCTCGTCGGTCGTCGAGCTGCCCGACGGGCGTGAGCTGCGGCTGACCGCGGAGGCCGCGGCAGGCCGCAGGAACAAGATCGTGACCGTGCTGGTGGAGCCGGCGGGGCCCGCCGGGCCGCCGGGGGAGGAGCCGAGGCCGGAATGACCCGCAGGAGCTGCGCGCGTTGTGCCTGGCCTTCAACGCCGCCACGGAGGACCTCCCGCTCACCTCGCAGACCTCGGTCTTCAAGGTCCAGGGCAGGCTCTTCGCCCTGGTGAGCCTGGACGCCCGGCCCCTGAAGGTCAACCTCAAGTGCGACCCGGAGGACGCGGTCCGGCTGCGCGCCGAGTACCCGGACCTGATCGTCCCCGGCTGGCACATGCTGCGTTCTCCGGGGGTGGCCCCCAGACCCCCGAGTACCGCTGGAACACCGTCACGGTGGACGGCGAGCTCCCGGACCGCCTGGTCCGGGAGCTCATCGAGGACTCGTACGACCTGGTCGTCGCCGGTCTACCGCGGGCCGACCGCCTCCGCCTCGACCGCCCCTGAGCCCTGCCTCCCGGCCCATCCGACGACTCCGGTGGCGGGGTGAGCGGCCGGGGCGTTCGCACCGCTCCGTATGCTCGGGGCATGACCGACAGCAATGCGCTCGACCCCGAGGACCGCAAGATCGTCACCCTGGCCCGTTCGGTGCGGGCCCGCAATGGCGTGCCCGAGGGCGCCGCCGTGCGGGACGAGACCGGGCGGACGTATGCCGCCGGGACCGTCGCCCTCGACTCGCTCAGGCTGAGCGCCCTGCAGACGGCGGTCGCCATGGCGGTGGCGTCGGGGGCGAAGTCGCTGGAGGCGGCGGCCGTGGTGACCGAGGCGGAGTCCGCCGCCGCGGAGGACCGGGCGGCCGTCCGGGATCTCGGTGGGCCTCGGACGCCGGTGCTGGTGGCCGGGCCCGACGGAACGGTCCGCGAGCGGACGACCGCGGGCTGAGGGTATGACTTCGGCCACTTTTCCCGGCCCCTGAAGAAACCGCCCGGCGTCTCTTGCAATCCCACCGCCCCGGCGCATCAATGGAATCGCTGGTTTCCGACGGACCGTCAGTTGTGCCGTCACGTGGCGTGCCGCACCCCGCCCGTGGACGGTCCGCGTTCAGCGCGCATCTCTCCGCACCCACCGCGGTCCCGTGACACTCCTGTGCGCACGGCCCGCGGCGGTCCGTTGGGCGTCCCCACATGGCAATTCCCGTACCAGGGAAGGGATTTCAATGAGAGGCAAGCGACTCGGCACGGGCACGGCGTTACTCGCGGCGGTCGCCGCGACCGGCCTGGCCTTCACCCAGACCGCGGCCGCCGTCACTCCCCAGACGGCGAGCATCACCGCCGACTGCGGCAGCTTCGGCGGCGGCGCGGCCACGCTCACGGCCACCCAGAGCGGCACCGCCGCCACCATCACCGTGCAGTCCGCGGTGACCGTGCCGATCAGCCTGGCAAAGGACTCGATCACGTCCACGCTCACCCTGGTGAAGGCGGGCGGCGGCACCACCGTCTTCTCCGGCAAGAAGAACCCCGCCATGTCCGCCGGCAGCTCGGTCACCGTGGGCCCGCTCAGCGGCACCGTGGCCTCCGGCGACAGTCTGGAGGCGTACGGCGGCTCGCTGAAGATGACCGTCTTCGGCATCACCATCACCTGCACGGCGACCGGGCCGCAGTCTCCGGGCCCGTTCGTGTTCGACTGACGGTGGGTCCCACCGGACCCGCGGCACCGTGAGCCGGTGCCGCCCGGACACGGGCGGCACCGGTTTGCGCATCGCCCGGCCATAACTGACGGAGCATCAGACCACTTGCGGCATCTCCATTGACTTCTCACACATTCCGCACATCAATGACCCCGTGCCGGCGCAGAACAGCCGCTGCGCCCATGACCACACGAGGGGGCAAGGATGGCTTACGGAATTCGAAGACGCCGCTGGGCCGCGGTGCTCGCGCTGGCCGCCGGTGCGGTGGCCGGCGGCGGCGCACTGGCCTGCCCGGCCGGTGCCACCCCGCAGGAGGTGGCCTTCGCCACCCACTGCATCCCGCCCGCGATCGCGGGAATCCCGCCGATCGACGGCACCACCACCGCGAAGATCACGGTGGACGACGCCAGCCCCAAGGTCGGCGACACGGTCACCGTGACCTACACGGTGGTCACCCCCGCCGCGAGCAACCCCACCGACCTGGCCCTGCCGGCCGACATCATGACGCCCACCGGCAAGGTCGCCCTCGGCGGCGCCCAGACGGGGGACGTCACCGTCACAGGGCCCAAGAAGAACGACCCCGTGCCGGGCAAGGGCGCCTTTCCCTCGTTCAGCATGACCGGCACGTTCACGGTCACCTCGCCCGGTGCCATCACGCTCTCGCCGGGCGACTACAACATCCACACCAGCTACATCCTGGAACTGGACACCCCCTGCACGGTGACCGACCCGCCCGCCCCCGTCTCCGAGACCGTGACGGCGGCGGACACCACCCCGGTCAACAACCGTGCGATCACGCTGAGTTCAGCCTCCGGGAAGCCCGGTGACAGCGTGACCGTCACCGGCAGCAACTTCACCCCGGGCGCGACCGTCACCCTCGCCGGGCGCTCCGGCACCGCGCAGACCGCGGACACGGCGACCGTGACCGCCGACGCCCAGGGAGCCTTCAGCGGCGCGCTCACCGTCAGCGACAGGACGACGACCGGTGTGGTGGCCTACGAGGGCGGCGCCTGGAGCGAGGACGAGGGAGCCGGCCCGGCCACGTACATCGTCGTGGACGACACCCCCGTACCCGCGGACAGCCAGAAACTCACCACCACCGTGAAGGCGGGCACCCTGTCGATGTCGCAGGCCGCGGACACCGTCCAGTTGTCGGCCGTCGACTTCGGCACGGGCGGGGCCTCGCAGGGGGCCCTGCAGACGGTGACGGTCAAGGACTTCCGCGGCGGACCCGCGGGCTGGTCCCTGACCGGCAAGGTCACCGACTTCGCGGGACCGGGCGCGACGATCGACGCCGGCCGGCTGAGCTGGACCCCGGCCTGCGCCACCGAGGCGGGCAGCCCCAGCACCTGCCTGGCCGGTTCGGCGGGCACGGTGGGCACGTCCGGCGCGACCCTGGCCTCCGCCCCCGACGGCACGCTCACCGGTGGTGAGTTCACCGTCGACGCCGGGCTCTCGCTGGACGTGCCGGCGTTCACTCCTCCGGGGTCGTACTCCGGTGTGCTGACGCTGACCCTGACCTGACCGCACACCTCACCCCTCCGGTGGCCGGGCGCCCGCCCCGCGGGACCGCACCCGCCCGTCCACCCCGACCACGTCCGCGGGGGTCCGCACCCATGCGCAAGCCGTACGTCGTCCTGTTGTTCCTGTGCTTGTTCCTCAGCGCGGCGGCGGCACCCTGCCACGCCGCCGACAACGGCGGCTGGTCCGTCTACCCCGTCTCCTCGAAGCTCGGCGCACGCCCCTACTTCTATCTCTCCGCCGATCCCGGGCAGACGATCGAGGACACGGTCGTCGTCGCCAACAAGACCGGCCGCCCCCTCACCTTCCGCCTCTACGCGGCCGACGCCTACAACACCGCGCGCGACGGCGGGTTCGCGGTGCGCACGGTACGGGAGAGGATGCGGGGCGTCGGCGCGTGGGCCAGGCCCGCGCGCTCCCGGGTCACCGTCCCCGGCCACGCGTCGATCAGCGTGCCGTTCACGTTACGGGTGCCCGCGGACGCCGAACCGGGCGACCATCCGGGGGCGCTGGTGGCGCTCGACGATCACGTCGACAGGGGCGGCGGGCCGCTCGCGCTGGGGGTGCAGCGGGCGGTCGGCGCCCGCGTCTACCTCCGGGTGAGCGGGCCGGCCCTCCCCGCGGTCTCCGTCGAGGACGTCCGCGTCAGCCACCACCAGCCGCTGGTGCCCGGCCTCGGGAACAGCACGGCGGCGATCTCGTACACGCTGCACAACACGGGCAACGTCACCCTGAGTCCGAGGGTGGAGCTGCGGGCGCGGGGCCTGTTCGGCCGTACGCTGCTGGCGCGCGGCCTGACGGGGATCCCCTCGCAGCTGCTGCCCGGCCAGCGCGTCCGGCTCACCGAACCGTGGCGGGACGCGCCGCAGCTGGACCGGGGCGACGTCACGCTGACGGCGAGCGCGCGGGGGACGCGCGACTCGGCCGGCGCGTCGTTCCTCGCGCTGCCGTGGCTGGTCGTGGCGGTACTGGCCGCGGCGGCGGCCGCGGCGGCGGCGCTCGCGGTCAGAGCGCGTCGGGGCCGCGCTCGCCGGTCCGTACCCGCACCACCGACTCCACCGGCACCGCCCACACCTTCCCGTCCCCGATCTTCCCCGTCTGCGCGGCCTTCACGATCGCGTCGATGACGGCGTCGGTGTCCGCGTCCTCGACGACGACGTCGATCCGCACCTTGGGCACCAGATCGACCTGGTACTCGGCGCCGCGGTACACCTCGGTGTGGCCGCGCTGGCGGCCGTAGCCGCTGGCCTCGGTCACGGTCAGGCCGTGCACGCCGAGTTCCTGCAGGGCCGCCTTGACCTCGTCGAGGCGGAACGGCTTGACGATCGCGGTGATGAGCTTCATGCCTGGGACGTGACCTTCTGGGTGACGGAGGAGACGGAGTGGGCGACCGGGGCGCCATGGCCCAGGACCCCGTGATCGTAGGCCGTCTCGGCGTGCACCGTAAGGTCCAGGCCGGTGTGCTCCTGCTCCTCGCTCGCGCGGAAGCCCATCGCCTTGTCGATCAGCTTGCCGATGCCGTAGGTGACGGCGAAGGCGTACGCGGCGACGGCGGCCACGGCCACCGCCTGCCTGCCCAGCAGGACGAGCCCGCCGCCGTACAGCAGGCCCTCGCTCCCCTGCGTCATCTCCCGCACCGCGAACAGACCGATGAGCAGGGTGCCGATGACGCCGCCGACGAGGTGAACGCCGACCACGTCCAGCGAGTCGTCGTAGTTCAGCTTGAACTTCCAGCTCACGGCGTACGAGCAGACGACACCGGCGGCGAGGCCCACGACCAGCGCGCCGAGCAGGGACACCGAGCCGCAGGACGGGGTGATGGCGACCAGGCCCGCGACCGCGCCGGACGCCGCGCCGAGCGTGGTGGGGTGGCCGTCCCGCTTCTGCTCCACGAACAGCCAGCCGAGCAGGCCGGTGCAGCCGGCGGCGAGGGTGTTGAGGAAGACCGCCGCGGCGAGGCCGTTGGCGCCAAGGGCCGAGCCCGCGTTGAAGCCGAACCAGCCGAACCAGAGGAGACCGGCCCCCAGCACCACCATGGGCAGGTTGTGCGGGCGCATGGCGTCCTTCTTGAAGCCGAGGCGCGGGCCGAGGACCAGGCACAGGGCGAGACCGGAGGCGCCGGAGGTGATCTCGACGGGGAGGCCGCCCGCGAAGTCGAGGGCACCGAGCCGCTCCAGGATCCAGCCGCCCGGGCCCCACACCCAGTGAGTGACGGGAACGTATACCAGCAGGGCCCACACGGGGACGAAGACGAGCCAGGCCCCGAACTTCGCCCGGTCCGCGATCGCGCCGCTGACGAGGGCCGCCGTGACGATCGCGAAGGTCAGCTGGAAGGTCGCGAACAGGAGGGTCGGCACGGTGCCGTGAAGGCTCGCGGGACCCAGGCCCGCCATCCCGGCGTGCCGCAGATCGCCGATCAGCCCGCCCGCGCTGTCGTCGCCGAAGGCGAGCGCGTACCCGGCGGCCAGCCACACCACCGTGACCAGCGCGATCGACACGAAGCTCATCATCAGCATGTTGAGGACGCTCTTCGTGCGGACCATGCCGCCGTAGAAGAGGGCCAGGCCCGGGGTCATCAGCAGGACGAGGGCGGTGGCGGCGAGCAGCCAGGCGGTGTCGCCGGTGTCGAGGGCGGGGGTCTTTGCGGCGGCCAGGAAGGCGGTCTCCACGGACGGGTCTCCTCGGGGTGCGGGGCTCGTCCGAGGGTCACGGGTGTGCGTTTCCGGTTGCGTACAGATGTGTTTCGCCGACGTTTCGTGTTGCGCGGGGGTTTCCGGAACCTCACCTGGGGCCGTGCCGCGCTCGCCGTGCGAGGCTGCCTCGTGGATCAGGGAGAATGGGCGCCATGAGCGTTCGCAGCCAGTCATCCGAGCCGACACAGGCCGTCCACCGGGCGGGCTTCGCCTGTTTCGTGGGCCGCCCCAACGCGGGCAAGTCCACCCTGACGAACGCTCTGGTCGGGCAGAAGGTGGCAATCACCTCGAACCGCCCGCAGACCACGCGGCACACGGTGCGCGGCATCGTGCACCGTCCGGACGCGCAGCTGATCCTGGTCGACACCCCCGGTCTGCACAAGCCGCGGACGCTGCTGGGCGAGCGGCTGAACGACGTGGTACGCACCACATGGGCCGAGGTGGACGTGATCGGCTTCTGTCTGCCCGCCGACCAGAAGATCGGCCCCGGCGACCGTTTCATCGCCAAGGAGCTCGCGGGGATCAGGAAGACCCCCAAGGTGGCGGTCGTCACGAAGACGGACCTCGTGGACTCCAAGGCCCTGGCCGAGCAGCTGATCGCGATCGACCGGCTCGGCAAGGAGCTGGGGTTCGAGTGGGCGCAGATCGTTCCGGTGTCGGCGGTCGGGGGCAAGCAGGTGGACCTGCTGGCGGACCTGCTGATCCCGCTGCTGCCCGAGGGGCCGGCGCTCTACCCGGAGGGTGACCTGACGGACGAGCCGGAGCAGGTCATGGTGGCGGAGCTGATCCGGGAGGCGGCGCTGGAGGGTGTGCGCGACGAGCTGCCGCACTCGATCGCGGTGGTGGTGGAGGAGATGCTGCCGCGCGAGGACCGCCCGGCGGACAAGCCCCTCCTCGACATCCACGCGAACCTGTTCATCGAGCGCCCGAGCCAGAAGGGGATCGTGATCGGGCCGAAGGGGAAGCGGCTGAAGGAGGTCGGCGTCAAGTCCCGCAAGCAGATCGAGGCGCTGCTCGGGACGCCCGTGTTCCTCGACCTCCATGTGAAGGTGGCCAAGGACTGGCAGCGGGACCCGAAGCAGCTGCGGCGCCTGGGCTTCTGAACGCCCGTCAGCCGGGCGTGGGGGAAGGTCTCAGCGCCCGCAGGGCCTTGCCGGCGCCCTCGGCCTTCAGGTTCACGAAGGCCGGGGTGACGCCCAGGGGGACGTCGTAGCCCGTGAGGGTCCGCGGGCCGCGGACGACGGTGCCGCGGGCGACGTCGTACCAGACTCCGGGCGGGAGGTGGACGGTGCGACTCGCGCCGTCGGTGAGCTGCGGGGCGGCCAGGACCGCCGGGCCGAGCATCCACTCGTCGGTGATCGTGTAGGAGGCCCTGTCCCGCGGGAAGTCGAAGAACAGCGGCCGCATGATCGGGTCGCCGGTGCGCAGCGCGCGCCGCACCTGGTCCCAGATGTACGGCGCGAGGCGTGCGTGCCGGGCGACGGCCTTGCGGTAGAGGTCGACGGTCTCCTGGTCGTAGTCCACCGTGCGGCCCGTCGTGACGTCGACGGTGTCGACGGGAGATGTGGAGGAGTACATCAGCGGCTGCAGCGAGGCGGACTGCGCCCAGCGCACCAGCACCTGTTTGACGGGCGCGGGCCGGCCGCCGGAGCCGCCGATCATGTCGGTGGCGACGAAGGGGTAGCCGATGGTGGAGATGGCCAGGTTCTGGGTCACGGAGGCGCGCAGCGACTCCCAGCCGGTGCCCTTGTCGATCTGCCGGGTGACGAACCCCGCCCGGTGGGCGCTCGCGTCCCAGTGCACGCGGATGCCGACGCCCTGGAGGTCGAACCCGTCGGCGAGTCCGGCGCCGAGCCGCTGGTAGTCGGTGGGCCGGTAGCCGTCGTGCGGGGCGCACCGTTCGTCGAAGAAGCGGGTGTCGAACTTCAGCCCGTCGACGCCGTAGTCGCTCATCAGGGTCCTGAGCCGGCCGGTGTACCAGGCCCTGGCGTCCTGGTCGGCGAGGTCGACGATCCCGGCGGTGCCGTTCCACCAGGTGACGGTGCACGGCTTGGAGGGGTCGGCCGCGTCCTTCAGCAGGTACCCGTGGTCGGCGGCGTACCGGTACGCGTCGGAGTCGAGGTTGATCCACAGGGTGACCCAGAGGCCGAGGTCGAAGCCGAGGTCGTGGATGGTCCGCGACATGGCCCTGGGGTCGGGGTACGCCTTCGGGTCGAAGGTCATGTTCCCGTAATGCGACTCCCATTTGTCGTCGAGCTGGAGGGTGTGCCCGGCGAGTCCGTTGTCGTGCAGGTCGCGGGCGTAGTCGAGGAGCCCGGCCTGGTCGACGTGGGTGTAGAACTGCGCCCAGGAGTTCCACACCGGCGTGGCGTACTGCTCGTGGGTGGCGTCGCTCTTGGCGGGCTTGCCGACGATGCCGATGTAGTCGCGGTAGACCTCCAGCGGTGTGGACTCCACGAAGACGGTCGCCCGGTAGGGCTCGGCGGACTCTACGTCGAAGCGGCCGAGGCCGTCCTTGCCCCGGTTGATCGCCACGTCCATGACGTGCCCGGTGTCGACGTGCAGCCCGGCCGCGCTCGACGTGTACCAGAAGGGGTCGATCATCTGGTACGAGGCCGGGCCGAAGGCCGGGTGGACGACCTCGCCGGCGTCGAGCGGCCAGGGCTGGTCGGTGCCGGGGCCGCCCTGCGGGGTCTCGGCCTCCCCGTGCCCGTACCAGTGGCCGGCGGACGCCAGGTCGTAGGCGAGTCCGAGCCGGTCGGGGTCCGCTCCCCCGACGGTCCAGTCGAGGTGGTAGCGGTCGGCGGAGGGGGTGACGCGGGCCCGGACCGTGGCGCCGGTGGCCGTCGTGTCCGCGGTGAGGGCGAGGACTCCGTCCTTCCAGGACCAGCCGGTGACCTCGGTGGCGTGCTGCCAGACTCCGTCGGCGCGGAAGCGCAGGGCGCCGGTGTCGCCGCCCGCGGTGGCCAGGACGCCGGTGCCGGACCGGCTGGTCGCGAGGGCGAGCCGGGCCGTCGTCACCTCGACGGTGTAGCCGGGGGCGTTCCCGGAGGGCGGCACGGTCAGGGCGAGCCGGCCGGCGGACGCGGAGAACCGGGCGGCCGGGAGAGCGGGGGCGGCCTGTACCGGTGCGGTGAGGCCGGCGGGGAGGGCCGGGGCCAGTGTCACGGTCGCGAGCAGTGCCCTGAGTCCGCGTGATGGTCCGCGCACAGCACATGTCCTTCGACGGGGGCGGTCAGGGGCCGGGAGGCGCGAGTCAGAGGTCGGTCCGTGCAAAGTCGTGCTCGATTCAGCTCGATCCAGCCGATGATCGAGCGGTGTTCATCATGTGTCAACGACCGTTTGCGGTCGGCCCGGTGCGTCACGCCGGCCGTCTGAAGCCGATCGTCGGCACCGCCCGGCGCCGCGGCCACGGCTCCACGCACACCTCGGGGAGCAGTCCGTCCAGGAAGGCGTACCGGCGCAGCGCCGCGGGCGCCTGGTTCTCGTACGACTGCACCTTCCGCCACCAGGCCGCGATCTCCGACCACCCGGGCGCCGAGAGCGACCCGCCGAACTCCTGCACGGACAGGGCGGCGGTCAGCCCCGCGAAGGCGAGGCGGTCGGCCAGCGGCCACTCGGCGAGCGTGCCCGTCACGAACCCCGCAACGAAGACGTCCCCCGCGCCCGTGGGGTCCAGCGCCTCGACGGCGATCGCGGGCACGGCGGCGGTCTCCCCGGTACGCCGGTCGACGGCGTACGCGCCCTCCGCGCCGAGGGTGACGACGGCCAGCGGCACATACTCGGTGAGCGCGTGCGCGGCGGCGCGCGGGCAGTCCGTGCCGGTGTACCGCATGGCCTCGTCCGCGTTGGGCAGGAACGCCTCGCACAGTTCGAGGTCGGCCAGGCCCGCCAGGTTCCAGGCGCCGGTCTCGTCCCAGCCGACGTCGGCGAAGATACGGGTGCCCTGCCGGGCGGCGGTGGCGATCCAGGGGGCGCGTCTGCCGGGGGTCAGGGAGGCGACGGCGGCGCGGACACGGGGCGGGCAGTCGGGTGCGGGCTCCTGTGGCGGCGGCTCGTGGCCGTGGGAGACCATGGTCCGCTCGCCCTCGTACGCCATGGAGACGGTGACCGGGGAGTGCCAGCCGGGAACCGTCCGCGAGGGCGACAGGTCGATGCCCTCACCCCGTTCCAGGGCGTCCCAGCAGTAGTCGCCGTAGTGGTCGTCGCCGAAGGCCGCCGCCAGGCAGGTCTTCAGGCCCAGGCGGGCCAGCGCGGTGGCCATGTTGGCGACGCCGCCGGGACTCGACCCCATGCCCCGCGCCCAGCTCTCGGTGCCGCGCACCGGGGCCGAGTCGAGCCCGGTGAAGATGATGTCGAGGAAGACCGTGCCCGTCAGATACACGTCCCAGGGCGGGTCCTCCGGCAGGCGCAGGACGGCAAGGGGATCGATGTGGGCCTGGCGGTGCGGTCCCTCTCCGATGGACGCGGTCACGGTGCGCTCCCTGGCGTGATGCGGATCCAGCCAGTGTGCACCAAGCGCCCCTTCGAAGGGGCCGGTCACACGAGAGCGGCGACGGACGGGCGCCGGGGGCCGCGGCCGCGGGCCGTTACCAGCGGGGGACGGTCGGTGTGGCCCAGGCGGGGTTCGCGATGCGCATCGCGGCCTCGTCGTCGCGGTCGCGCAGGGCGCCGTCACCGGTGAGCCAGCGCTCGTGAAGGGCGGCCATCCGGTCGCGGTCCAGCGTGACGCCGAGGCCGGGGGCGTCCGGCACGGCGATCGTGCCGTCCCGGAAGGCGAGGCGCTCGGTGAGGACGTCCTCGGACTGCCACGGGTAGTGGGTGTCGCAGGCGTGGTGGAGGTCCGGCACGGTCGAGGCGACATGGGTCATCGCGGCGAGGGAGATGCCGAGGTGCGTGTTGGAGTGCATGGACACCCCGACCCCGAACGCACGGCAGACGGCGGCGAGTTCGCGGGTGGCGCGCAGCCCTCCCCAGTAGTGGTGGTCGCAGAGCAGCACCTGGACGGCGCCGCGCGTGAACGCCTCCTCGATCTCGGCGAACGTGGTGACGCACATGTTGGTGGCCAGCGGCACCTCGGTGCCCGCGGCCACCTCGGCCATGGCGGGCGTGCCGAGGGCGGGGTCCTCCAGGTACTCGAGGACGTCGGCCAGTTCCCGGGCCACCCTCAGCGAGGTCTCCACGGACCAGGCACCGTTCGGGTCCAGGCGCAGCGGGTGCCCGGGGAACGCCTCGGCGAGGGCGCGGACCGCGGCGGTCTCCTCGTCCGGCGGGAAGACCCCGCCCTTGAGCTTGAAGGACCGGAAGCCGTAGCGCTCCTTGAACGCCCGGGCCTGGGCGACGACTCCCGCCGGATCGAGGGCGGCACCCCAGTCGTCCTTCTCGCCGGCCACGCCCTCGGGATGGCCGGCCCACCGGTAGAAGAGGTAGCCGCTGTACTCGACCGCGTCCCGCACCCTGCCGCCGAGCAGTGCGTGCACGGGCAGTCCGAGCGCCTGGCCGAGGGCGTCGAGGCAGGCGACCTCGAAGGCGGACAGGACGGACAGGCGCAGCTTTTCGGCGGTCTGGACGCCGCGCAGCCCGCCGACGTCGACCCGGCCACTGGCCCGGGAGGGGTCGACGGCGACCTCGCCGGCGAGGGCGGACAGCCCGTTCAGCTCCGTCACCGGGCGGCCGGCCAGTCTGTCCGCCAGCGGCCGGGCCAGCTCCAGGTACTTGGTGTCGCCGTACGTCTCGCCGAGTCCCGTGATCCCGTCGGCCGTCACCACCTCCACGATCAGACGGGGCGTGTACGGCTGGTGGACGCCCTGCGTGTTCAGCAGCGGCGGGTCGGCGACCAGAACCGGGGTCAGGCGCACCTCGGCGATGGACAGGTCGCAGGAGGTCTCGGCGGTCACAGGGCGACTCCCCTTTCGTTTCGCCGTATGGACGCCATCCATGTATGCGAACAGCATAGGGCAGCGCGCTCCTACCCGGCCGCCCGCCCCGCAAACCGGCACGGCACCGGCACCGGCACCGGCACCGGCACCGGCGGAACCGTCCCCGGCCGCCTACGGGAACTCGTATGCGTCCACCTCGGCGATGTAGCGCGCCCGCCGCTCCTCGTCGTGCTCCAGGAAGGAGGCGGCGAAGGAGTTGCGGGCCAGCTCGCGCAGCCGCTCCTCGCCCAGGCCGAGCGCGGCCCGCACGGCGTCGAAGTTGTCCCCCGCGTACCCGCCGAAGTACGCGGGGTCGTCGGAGTTGACGGTGCACAGCAGCCCGGCGTCCAGCATGGCCGCGAGCGGATGGTCCGCCAGGGCGTCCACGGCGCGCAGACGCACGTTCGACAGGGGGCACAGGGTCAGCGGGATCCGCTCCCGCGCGAGCCGCTCGACGAGCGCCGGATCCTCCATGCAGCGCAGCCCGTGGTCGACGCGTTCCACGCCGAGCACGTCGAGGGCCTCGGTGATGTACTCCGGCGGCCCCTCCTCACCGGCGTGCGCCACACGGTGCAGGCCCAGGGCGGCGGCCGCCTCGTACACCTCGCGGAACTTCCCCGGCGGATTCCCGGTCTCGGCCGAGTCGAGACCGATGCCGGCGATCCGGTCGAGGTACGGCCGCGCCGCCTCCAGGGTCTCCATGGCCGACTCGGCGGACTCGTCGCGCAGGAAGCACATGATCAGCCGGGTGGAGACGCCATGGTTGTCCTGGCTGCCGCCGAGCGCCCGCCACAGTCCCTCGACGACCGTGCCCATGCCGACCCCGCGCGCCATGTGGGCCTGCGGATCGAAGAAGATCTCGGCGTGCCGCACGCCCTGCGCGGCGGCCCGCGCGAGATAGGCGTCCGCAAGGTCCCCGAAGTCCCGTTCCGTCCGCAGGACGGCCATGAGCTCGTAGTACAGGTCCAGGAAGGACTGGAGGTCCTCGAACCGGTACGCCGTGCGAAGGGCGTCCGCGTCGGCGTACGGCAGCGTCACGCCGTTGCGCGCGGCCAGCTCGAACGCCAGCTCGGGCTCCAGGGTGCCTTCGATATGCAGGTGCAGTTCCGCTTTCGGGAGGGGCATCGCAGCATCGTACGGCCGTTTCACCGGCGTTTCGGTACCGGCACCGTCATCAGATCGTGTGCCACGGTCAGTTCGCCGTCAAACCCGGCGGCCCGTGCCTCCCGCCCGAACGCTTCGGGTTCGGCGTAGCGCTGGCTGAAGTGGGTGAGGACGAGATGGCGCACCCCGGCCTCCGCGGCGACGCGCCCGGCCTGACCGGCGGTCAGGTGGCCGTGGTCCTCGGCCAGGTGCGCGTCCGCGTCGAGGAACGTGGACTCGATGACCAGCAGGTCGCAGCCCTCGGCGAGGACGGGCACGGCCTCGCACAGCCGCGTGTCCATCACGAAGGCGAACCGCTGCCCGCGCCGCACCTCGCTCACCTCGTCGAGCGGGACACCGCCGAGGGAGCCCTCCCGCTGGATCCGTCCGACGTCGGGCCCCTGGATGCCGTGCGCGGCGAGCCGTTCGGGCAGCATACGGCGCCCGTCGGGCTCGACCAGCCGGTAGCCGTAGGACTCGACGGGGTGGGACAGCCGGCGGGCCTCAAGGGTGTAGGCGGGAGTGACCGCGAGCGGACCGTCGGCGGCGACGGGCGCCTCGGTCACCCGTACCGTCTCCCGGTACGCCGTCGCGTACCGCAGCCGCTCGAAGAACCGCTGCCCCGACTCCGGGTAGTGTGCGGTGATCCGGTGGCGCACCTGGTCGAGGCTGATGCGCTGGATCACCCCGGCGAGTCCGAGGCAGTGGTCGCCGTGGAAGTGCGTGACGCAGATCCGGTGCAGGTCGTGGGCGGCGACCCCGGCACGGAGCATCTGCCGTTGGGTGCCCTCGCCGGGGTCGAAGAGGATTCCCTCCCCGTCCCACCGCAGCACATAGCCGTTGTGGTTGCGCTGCCGGGTGGGCACCTGGCTGGCGGTGCCGAGGACCACCAGTTCGCGTACCGACACGGTGGCTTATCCGGGGGGCCACTGCAGGCCGCGGCCGCCCAGGACGTGGGCGTGCGCGTGGAAGACGGTCTGGCCCGCCCCGCCGCCGGTGTTGAAGACGACACGGTAGTGGTCGAGCTTCTCGTCCGCGGCGACCTCGCCGGCCTCCCGGAGCACGTCGGCGGCCACGGCCGGTGCGGCGGCGGCGAGGGAGGCGGCGTGCGGGTAGTGCAGCCGGGGGATGACCAGCACATGGGTCGGCGCTTGGGGGTTGATGTCCCGGAAGGCGACCGTGGTCTCGGTCTCCCGGACGATCGTCGCCGGGATGTGCCCCGCGACGATCTTGCAGAACAGACAGTCGTCCTGCGGCTCTCCCGCCATGTGCGTGCCTCCTGACACAGACTGATCGCGACGACGGCATCGTATCGGCCCTCCCCGCCCGCCCGCTCCGAAGGGCGGGCGGGCACCGTCCGCCGCCGGACGGGGGGATCACGACGACGGCAGCTCCGGGGGCCGCTTCGCCGGGCGTTCCTCCAGCGTGGCCAGCGCGATGCGCACCGCCTCGTCCAGCTGGACGTCACGCCCCGCTGCGTGGTCCTGCGGCGCCTGGACCACCTCGACATCCGGATCGACCCCGTGGTTCTCCACGCCCCACCCGTAACCCTCCAGCCAGAACGCGTACTTGGGCTGCGTCACCAGCGTCCCGTCGACCAGCCGGTAACGGCTGTCGATCCCGACGACCCCGCCCCATGTCCGGGTGCCCACCACCGGCCCGATCCCGAGCGCCTTGACGGCCGCGTTCACGATGTCCCCGTCCGATCCGGAGAACTCGTCCGCGACGGCGACGACGGGCCCCCTGGGCGCGTCCTCGGGGTAGCTGTAGGGCCGCATCCCGCGCGGCAGGTCCCATCCCACGATCCGCCGGGCCAGCTTCTCCACGACCAGCTGGGAGGTGTGCCCGCCCCGGTTCTCCCGCACGTCCACGATCAGCCCCTCACGGGCGACCTCGATCCGCAGGTCGCGGTGGAGCTGGGCCCACCCGGAGCCCACCATGTCCGGCACGTGCAGATAGCCGAGCCGCCCGCCGGACCTCTCGTGCACGTAGGCGCGCCGGTCCGCCACCCACGCGTGGTACCGCAGCGGCTCCTCGTCCGCGATCGGGACGACGACGGCGTGCCGCAGCTCGCCCCCGCCCGCCGGCGAGACCGTCAGCTCCACCGGCTTGCCGGCCGTCCCCACCAGCAGCGGCCCGGGCCCGGTCACCGGGTCCACCGGCCGGCCGCCGACCGCGACGATCGCGTCGCCCGCCCGTACGGCCACACCGGGTGCCGCCAGCGGCGCCTGCGCGTCGGGGTCGGAGGTCTCCGAGGGCAGCACGCGCTCGATGCGCCAGCTCCCGTCCTCGTGCCGGGACAGGTCGGCCCCGAGCAGCCCCTGCCGCCGGTCCCCGCCCCAGCTCCCGCCCGCGGGCGTGACATAGGCGTGCGAGGTGCCCAGCTCGCCCTGCACCTCCCACAGCAGGTCGACGAGGTCGTCGTGCGTGGCGACACGCCCGAGCACGGGCCGGTAGCGGTCCAGTACGCCCTCCCAGTCGACCCCGCCCAGGTCGGGCCGCCAGAAGTTGTCGCGCATGAGGCGGCCGGTCTCCTCGTACATCTGCCGCCACTCGGCCGCCGGGTCGACGGTCTGCCGTACGCGCGACAGGTCCACGGTGATGTTCGCGTCGCTGTCGTCGTCGTTCGGGGCACGCCGGTCGCTCGGTACGACCTTGAGCTTGCCGTCGGTCCACAGCAGCACCCGTTTGCCGTCGCCGGTGACCGCGAAGCGCTCGGCGTCCGCGCACAGGTGCTCGATGCGCTGCTGGACGAGGTCGTACCGTTCCAACTCGGTGTGGGGATCGGGGTCGTCGGGGGTGGCGCGCGAGGCGCCCAGCACACCGCGCACCGGATGCCGCAGCCACAGCACGCCGTCCCTGGCCGCCTGCAGCCCGGAGTAGCGCGCGGCCTCGACCGGGAACGGCACGATCCGGTCGGCGAGACCCTCCAGGTCGATCCGGGTGGCGGGCGCGCCCTCGCTGCCGGGCGTCTCGTCCTTGTCCGGCGCCTCGAAGGGGCGGCCGTGCCGCTGCGGCCCGAACGGGGAGGGGGTGGCCGCGGCGAGCGTGATCAGATACGGACGCGAGCCGCCCACGAAGGCCAGGTCGAAGACGTGCTCGTCGTAAACCGGGTCGAACGAGCGCGCCGAGAGGAACGCCAGGTGCTTGCCGTCCAGAGTGAAGGCCGGCGCGTAGTCGCGGAAGCGGAGCGGTGTCGCCTCCGTCACCGACAGGTCGGCCGTGTTGGCGAGCTTGAGCTGCCGCAGCGGGCGCGGTCCGGGATGCGACCAGGCCAGCCACGCCGAGTCCGGCGCGAAGACGAGCCCGCTGACCTCGCCGTCCTCGCTGCGGTCGACCTCGCGCACCTCACCGCTGTCCCGCTCGACGAGCAGCACCCGCCCGTCGTGCGCGGCGACCGCGACCCGGCTGCCGTCGGGAGCCACCGCGAGGCCGAGCACACGGCCGAGCTGCCCGGCCGCGAGCCGCCGCGGGACGGCGCCGGGCGCGAGTCCGGTGGCGGGCGCGAACTCCAGCGCGTCGTCGCCCTCCGCGTCCGTGACCCACACCACCCACTCCTCGCCGTCCGTGCGGAAGGTGTGCGGCAGACGGGCCCGTACGCCGTGCCCGTCGGCGAGCGCGCGGGCGGGCCCCGAGCGGTGGGTGACCCAGTGGACGGCGCCCCGCACCAGGACGGCACTGCCACGCCCGGTGTGATCGGGCGAGGCGGAGCCGAACCAGCGGGCGGCGCTCACGGGATGCGGCTGGAGGTCGGTGCGCTGCCCGCCGAGCCGGATGTCGAGCCGTCGCGGCTCGGCCCCGTCCAGGTCGTCCAGGAGCCACAGTTCACCGGCGGACGCGTAGACGACCCGGGTGCCGTCGGTGGCGGCGTGCCGGGCGTAGAAGTCGCCCAGGGGCGTGTGCCGCCGCAGATCCGAGCCGTCGGCCGACGACGAGTAGAGCGCCCCGACGCCCTCGTGGTCGCTGAGGAAGGCGATGCGCTCCCCGACCCAGAAGGGGTACTCGACATTGCCGTCGAGGTCCTCGTGCAGCCGCACGAACTCCCCCTCGCCGGCACGGTCGATCCACAGCTTGCCCGCCGTGCCGCCCCGGTACCGCTTCCAGTGCGCCGCCTCGCGGCCCATGGACGCGGACAGCAGCACCGTGGCCGGCCCGTACGCGACATCGCCGACGGGTCCGTACGGCAGGGTGGCCGCCGCCCCGCCGTCCAGGGGCACCGCGCGCGCCCAGGTGCGGCGCAGCGACGCCTGGCCGACCGTGCTGAGGGCGAGCACGCGTCCCTCGGGGGTCCAGCCGCGCACCTGGGTCTTCGCGCTGCCCCAGTGGGTCAGGCGCCGGGCGGGGCCGCCGTCGAGCGGGGCGACGTGCACCTCGGGGGCGCCGTCGCGGGTGGACGTCCAGGCGACGGTCGTGCCGTCCGGGGATATCCGGGGGTGGTTGACGGGGACGTTGTCGGCGCTGACCCGCCAGGCGCGGCCGCCGTCGACCGGGGCGACCCAGACGTCGTCCTCGGCGGTGAAGGCGAGCAACTCGCCGTGCAGGTGCGGGAACCGGAGATACGCGGGCGATGCGGACTGAGTCACCAGGTCACCCTAAGCAGCGATCGTGGTCCCTGGCAGGGGTTTGCGCTGTTGCCTGCGTCCCATGCGCTCGTCACTTGCCCTGGACCGGCCAGCAGGTGGGGTCGCCCTGGCACCAGATGGTCTTCGTCACGGTGACGGTGGGACCGGGCCCGCCGGGCGTGACGGGGTGGTAGGAAACGGGCGGCGTGGGGGTGGCGTTGCAGTTGCCGAGGCCGCTGACGTGGAAGACCTCCTTGCCGCCCACCGTGGCCCTGAGGTCCCCGCGAACACACCTGCCGTCGACGGCCCGCGTGACCCTGCCCTTGACGGTGATGTCCTTGTGGTCGTCCGTCTGCCCCTGGCAGTCGACGCTCACGACGGTGGTCTCGCTCGGCGCGGGCGTCCCTGCGGACGTGGCGGCCTTGCCGCCGCTGCCGTAGGTGCCCGTGCAGCTGAGCCAGCGCACGTTCACATGCTGCCGCTGCAGTTGTGCGGTCGCAGTCTGGTCGGTCGTGTACGCCACCGTCGCGGAACTCAGATCTCCGGGCTGGCACGCCACGGCTCCGCCGACGGCGACGGCGACGATTCCGGTCACGGCCGCGAGCCGCCGTCCCCTCGGCCGTCGAATCCGCCTCAATACCCCCATGGATGGCAGCCTGCCACCGTCCCGCCCACGACGGTAGAGCGCATACGGCCACCCGGGCGCTCCTGGTGTTCCCATCACTTGGACGGGTTCCGTCGCATGCCCCGTGGATGTCCGCGGATCAGGACCAGCGGCCCGTGCGCCCAAGCAGCAGGGCGGCCGCCGCGGTGCCCGCGGTCGACGTACGCAGGACGGTGCTCCCCAGCCGGAACGCCCTGGCACCCGCCTGGCCGAACAGCGCCAGCTCCTGAGGCGAGATGCCCCCTTCGGGCCCCACGACCAGCACGATCTCGCCCTCGGTGGGAAGGTCCGCGGTCGCCAGGGGTTCCTCGCCGCTCTCGTGCAGGACGGCGGCGAGATCGACGGTGGCCAGAAGTGCGGCAACCTGTTGGGTGGTTGCCGCGTCCGCGACCTCGGGGAAGCGCACCCGGCGGGACTGCTTGCCCGCCTCACGGGCGGTGGCCCGCCACTTGCCGAGCGCCTTCAGTCCGCGCTCGCCCTTCCACTGTGTGATGCACCGGGAAGCCGACCACGGCACGATCGCGTCCACCCCGACCTCGGTCATGGTCTCCACGGCCAGCTCCCCCCGGTCGCCCTTGGGCAGGGCCTGCACCACGGTGATGCGCGGGGTCTGCGGCGGCTCCTCGTCGACGGACTCCAGGTCCATGACCACGAGGCGGTCCTTGCCCTCGGCGGCCTTCACCACGCCCTCGATCCACCGACCGCGTCCGTCGGTGAGGACCACGTCCTCGCCGGGCCGCAGCCGCTTCACCGAGACCGCGTGCCGCCCCTCGGGGCCGTCGAGCACGAACTCCCCTCCGATGCCGTCGAGTCGGTCGACCACGAACACCGGTGCGGTCATCGGGACGCACCTCCCGTCGACAACGCTGTCACCGCTGCCCCGGCCTCCGCCGCCAGCACCTCCACCAGCTCTCCGGCGGGCAGTTCGCGCGCCATACGATGGCCCTGGCCCGCCCACAGCGCCATGCCCTGCGCGTCGCCGCTCTTGGCGGCCGCCTTGCGCAGCGGCGAGGTCAGATGGTGGACCTCCGGGTAGGCGGCGGGCGCGTAGGGGCCGTGCTCACGCATGAAGCGGTTGACCAGGCCGCGCGCCGGACGCCCGGAGAAGGCGCGCGTCAGCTCCGTCCGGACGAACAGGGGGTCGGTCAGCGCCCGCTTGTGCAGGGGGTGGGCGCCGGACTCGGGCGTCACCAGGAACGCGGTGCCCAGCTGGGCGGCGCTCGCCCCCGCCGCGAGCACCGCGGCGATCTGGCTGCCGCGCATGATCCCGCCGGCCGCCACGATCGGGATCCGCACGCTCTCGCGGACCTGGGCGACCAGCGAGAGCAGCCCGATACCGCAGGGGTCGTTCTCGGCGAGGTCGCGGTGGGTGCCCTGGTGGCCGCCCGCCTCGACGCCCTGCACGATCACCGCGTCGGCGCCCGCCCGCTGCACGGCGAGGGCCTCGTCCACGGTGGTAGCGGTGACCAGGGTGAGGGTGCCCGCGCGGCGCAGCGAGTCCAGGACGTCAGGGGCGGGGACGCCGAAGTGGAAGGAGACCGCCGGCACCGGGTTGTCGAGCAGGACGGCGAGTTTGGCGTCGTAGCCGTCGTCCCGGCCGCTGTCGGGGTCGCCCAGTTCCGTCTCGTACCAGGCGGCCTCACCGGCGAGCTGGTTGGCGTAGACCTCGACGGCGGCGGCAGAGGGCAGCGCGGTCACGGCCGCCGCTCCTGTGGAGCCGCTGCCCGCACCGGGGTACTCGGGCTGCGGCATGAACAGGTTCACGCCGAAGGGGGCGCCCGTGAGGCCGCGGAGCTGCTTGATCTCCTGGTACATGCCGTCGGCGGTCTTGTACCCGGCGGCGAGGAACCCCAGGCCGCCGGCGTCCGACACGGCGGCGGCGAGCCGCGGCACGGAGGCGCCGCCCGCCATGGGGGCCTGCACGATCGGATGGCGGAGGAGATCGGTCAGCGCGGTGGACATGACCGCATGGTGTCACGTCCTCCGCACGGGTCCGAATCCGGTCTTCCTCTGGCATATGCCAAGGGAATCGGCGGCGGGTCAGGACGTCAGGGGCACGACGAGACCCACCGTAATCCGGCCTGCCGGCCTCACGGATCACCGCCCGGCCCGGACCCACATCACCGCCCGGCCCAGGCCCACACCACCGGCCCGTCCGGCGCCCGAGGACAAGGCCGTTCAGGCCGAAGCGGGTCTGGGGGTTGCCGCCCCCAGACGGGCGGTGACGCCGGGCGGCCCCGCGTCACCGCCCGTTGAATGCATCCTTCAGCCGCGAGAACAGCCCCTGCTGCCCCGGCTGGAACTGCCCCTGCGGCCGCTCCTCGCCCCGCAGCTTCGCCAGCTCGCGCAGCAGCCGCTCCTGCTCCGGGTCCAGCTTCGTCGGGGTCTGCACCTCGACGTGCACGACCAGGTCGCCCCGGCCGCCGCCGCGCAGGTGCGTGACGCCGCGGCCGTGCAGCGGGATCGACTGCCCGGACTGGGTGCCTGGGCGGATGTCGACCTCCTCCAGGCCGTCGAGCGTCTCCAGCGGCACCTTCGTGCCGAGGGACGCGGCGGTCATCGGGATGGTGACCGTGCAGTGCAGGTCGTCGCCGCGGCGCTGGAAGGTCGCGTGCGGCAGCTCGTGGATCTCGACGTACAGGTCGCCGGCCGGGCCGCCGCCGGGGCCGACCTCGCCCTCGCCCGCGAGCTGGATCCGCGTGCCGTTGTCGACACCGGCGGGGATCTTGACGGTGAGCGTCCTGCGGGAGCGCACCCGCCCGTCGCCCGCGCACTCCGGGCACGGGTTCGGGACGATGGTGCCGAATCCCTGGCACTGCGGGCACGGCCGCGACGTCATGACCTGGCCGAGGAAGGACCGGGTGACCTGCGAGACCTCGCCGCGGCCCCGGCACATGTCGCAGGTCTGGGCGCTCGTCCCGGGCGCCGCGCCCTCGCCGTTGCAGGTGTTGCAGACGACGGCCGTGTCGACCTGGATGTCCTTGGTCGTGCCGAAGGCCGCCTCGTCGAGGTCGACTTCGAGCCGGATCATCGCGTCCTGGCCGCGGCGGGTGCGCGAGCGCGGACCGCGCTGCGACGCCGCGCCGAAGAACGCGTCCATGATGTCGGAGAAGTTTCCGAAGCCGCCCGCGCCGAAGCCGCCCGCGCCCCCGCCGCCCGACTGGGACAGCGGGTCGCCGCCGAGGTCGTAGACCTGCTTCTTCTGCGGGTCCGAGAGCACCTCGTAGGCGGCGTTGATCTCCTTGAACCGCTCCTGCGTCTTCGGATCGGGGTTGACGTCCGGGTGCAGCTCGCGGGCGAGCCGGCGGAACGCCTTCTTGATCTCGTCCTGTGACGCGTCGCGGCGTACGCCGAGCACGGCGTAGTAGTCCGTGGCCACTTACGACTCCGCCAGGATCTGTCCGACGTACCGTGCCACCGCTCGTACCGCTCCCATCGTTCCCGGGTAATCCATGCGGGTCGGTCCGACCACGCCGAGTTTCGCTACTGCCTCGCCGCCCGAACCGTAGCCGACGGAGACGATGGACGTGGTGTTGAGTCCCTCGTACGCGTTCTCATGGCCGATACGCACCATCATGGCCGGATCCTTCGCCTCGCCCAGCAGCTTGAGAAGGACGACCTGCTCCTCCAGCGCCTCCAGGACGGGGCGGATGGTGAGCGGGAAGTCGTGCGCGAAGCGGGTGAGATTGGCGGTGCCGCCGATCATCAGCCGCTCCTCGGTCTCCTCCACGAGCGTCTCCAGGAGGGTGGACAGTACCGTCGAGACCGCGCCGCGGTCCTCCGGTTCCTCGAACGCCTCGGGAAGGTCCTGCACGAGCTGCGGGACATCCGCGAAACGGCGGCCGGCGACCCGGCTGTTGAGCCGCGCCCGCAGATCCGCGAGGGACGTCTCCCCGAACGGCGCGGGGCAGTCGATCATCCGCTGCTCCACCCGGCCGGTGTCCGTGATCAGCACCAGCATCACACGCGCGGGTGCCATCGACAGCAGTTCCACGTGCCGCACGGTCGAGCGTGTCAGCGACGGGTACTGCACTACGGCGACCTGCCGGGTGAGCTGCGCGAGCAGGCGTACCGTACGCGCGACCACGTCGTCGAGGTCGACCGCGCCCTCCAGGAAGTTCTGGATCGCGCGGCGCTCGGGCGGGCTCATCGGCTTGACGGCCGCGAGCTTGTCGACGAAGAGGCGGTAGCCCTTGTCCGTGGGGATGCGTCCGGCGCTGGTGTGCGGCTGGGCGATGTAGCCCTCCTCCTCCAGCGCCGCCATGTCGTTTCGGACGGTGGCCGGGGAGACGCCGAGCCTGTGCCGCTCGGTGAGTGCCTTGGAGCCCACGGGCTCCTCGGTGCCCACATAGTCCTGGACGATGGCGCGCAGCACTTCGAGCCTGCGTTCACTGAGCATCGCGCGCACCTCCAGCAATCGGTCTTCCCGGCACTTCCCCTGGCTCCCCTGGCACTCTGCGCATTCGAGTGCCAGCATCCCGGGGCCCAGTGTACGGCGGCCGGGTACGCCCCCGGCAAGGGAGAGCCCGGCTGTCGTACCGACGTGTACCGACCTGTCCCGGGCTGTCCTGCCAGGCCGGGCGCCTGCCGATAGCGTCGCCGTATGACGGTGCTGTGGGAAGGGTCCGGGTGGGAGCCGCTCGGTACGCGCTCGGGGCGGCGGCGGCTTCCGGTCTGGGACTGCACGGCCGGGCTCGTGGTCGGCGGGCACGGGGCGCTCCTCGTGGACGCGGGGTCGAGCCTCGGCGAGGGCGCGCGGTTGCGCGCCCAGGCGCGGCGGCTGCTCGCGCCGCTCGGCGGGGACCGGAGTGTGACGCATCTCGCGCTCACGCACCCCCACTTCGACCATGTCTTCGGGGCGGCGGCGTTCGCGGGCGCGGAGGTGTTCGGGGCGGCGGGCATCGACGCGGTGCTCGTCCGCGGCCGCGACGAACTGGTCATGGACGCCGTGCGCCACGGCCTGGACCCGGCGGCGGCGGCCGAGGCCGCGGACGTGCTGGTGCGTCCGCGCCACCAGGTGTCGGGCGAGCGGACGCTGGACCTGGGCGGGGTGCGGGTCCTGCTGGCCGACGTGGGACCCGGCCACACCGCCCACGACCTGGCGGTCCTCGTTCCCGGTGACCCGGAGGTGGTGTTCTGCGGGGACCTGGTGGAGGAGTCCGGCGAGCCGCAGGCGGGTTTGGACGCGGTCCCCTCGCACTGGCCGGCCGCCCTTGACCGGCTGCTGGAGCTGGGCGGCGAGGACGCGCTGTACGTGCCGGGGCACGGGGCGGTGGTGGACGCCGGGTTCGTCCGGTCCCAGCGGGACGGGCTGGCGGCCCGTTTCGGCGTGTCGTAGGCGCTCGCCGCACCCTCCGACCCCGGCTTCTCCTATCGTCATCCGAATGCGCATGTACTCGCCGGACCTGACCCCGCCGTGGAAGAAGCCGAAGCCCGCCCCGGAGGTCCCGGCGGACCCCGGCCTGGTGGTGGAGGAGCCGCGCACCGGCTTCTGCGGCGCGGTGATCCGCTGCGAGGCGGGCACGGTGACGCTGGAGGACCGCTTCGGCAAGCACCGGGTGTTCCCCCTGGAGCCTCGTGGTTTCCTGCTGGAGGGCAGGGTGGTGACGCTGGTGCGTCCGAAGACTCCCCCGCGGCGCCCCGCCCGTACGGCGTCGGGCTCGGTGGCCGTCCCGGGGGCCCGGGCGAGGGTGGCCCGGGCGGGCCGTATCTACGTCGAGGGCCGTCACGACGCGGAACTGGTCGAGAAGGTGTGGGGCGACGACCTGCGCATCGAGGGCGTGGTGGTGGAGTACCTGGAGGGTGTCGACGACCTGCCGTCGATCGTGGCGTCCTTCGCCCCCGGCCCCGACGCCCGCCTCGGCGTCCTGGTGGACCACCTGGTCCCCGGCTCGAAGGAGTGGCGCATCGCGGAGTCGGTGACGAGCGGGCACGCCCTGGTGGTCGGGCACCCCTACATCGACATCTGGCAGGCGGTGAAGCCGTCGTCGCTGGGCATCCGAGAGTGGCCGGCCGTCCCGCGCGGGCAGGACTGGAAGAAGGGGGTGTGCCGGGCGCTGGGGTGGCCGGAGAACACCGGGGAGGCGTGGCAGGGGATTCTTGCGCGGGTGCGGTCCTACAAGGACCTGGAGCCGGAGTTGCTGGGGCGTGTGGAGGAACTGATCGACTTCGTCACGGCAGGTGGTGACGCCGGACCCCGGTGAGGGTCCCGAACTCGCTCGTGTCCAGTTCCACACCGAGGGGCTCCAGCGGAAGGGGGCCACCGCCTTCCGTGATCCGCTGCGCCCGGTAATCTGCGATCTCGCCCTCACCCTCGGGTCCGGTCTCACCCTCGGGTCCGGTGAGCAGAACGCAGTGCGCGACAATCGGGTCGATGATCAGGTACCCGGGGATCTTGCCCGCCGCGTAGACGGACCGCTTGATCCCGTAGTCCCGGTCAACGTTCGTCCCGGAAACCACCTCGACAACCACGTAATCAACCGGGACGGCAGAAGACGCCCTGAGTCCGGGGCAACGCCGCGATCAGCACCAAGAAGTCCAAAACGGGCTCGCTGGCCTCGCCGACGATGTCCACATCTGTTGTCTGGAGCCGCTCCCACCGCTCGCGCGGGCGATGTCCTGCGGTGATTCACCCGCCGGAGTGATCAGTCCACCAGGTCCCGCACCACCGCATCCGCCAGCAGTCGCCCCCGCAGTGTCAGAACGGCCCGTCCCTCCGCGTACGGCCCCTCCTCCAGCAGCCCCTCCGCCAGCGCCCGCCGGGAAGCCGCCAGCCCCTCCTCCCGCAGCAGAGCCAGCGGCGCCCCCTCCCTCAGCCGCAGCTCCAGCAGGACGCGCTCCACCCGGCGGTCCTCGTCCGTGAGGATCTCCCGCCCCGCTCCCGGGGAACGGCCATCCGCCAAGGCCGCCCCGTACGCCCCCGGGTGCTTCACGTTCCACCAGCGCACGCCGCCGATGTGCGAGTGCGCCCCGGGGCCGGCACCCCACCAGTCGGCGCCGCGCCAGTACAGCTCGTTGTGGAGGCAGCGGCCGGACTCCGACACGGCCCAGTTCGAGACCTCGTACCAGTCGTAGCCCGCCGCCGACAGCATGTCCTGGGCGATCAGGTACCGGTCCGCGTGCACGTCGTCGTCCGTCATCGGGATCTCGCCCCGGCGGATGCGGCGCGCCAGCCGCGTGCCCTCCTCCACGATCAGCGCATAGGCGCTGATGTGGTCCGGGCCCGCCCCCAGCGCCGCCTCCAGCGAAGCCCGCCAGTCGTCGTCCGACTCCCCCGGCGTCCCGTAGATCAGGTCCAGGTTCACATGCTCGAAGCCCGCCGCCCGCGCCTCGGCCACGCACGCCTCGGGGCGGCCCGGGGTGTGGGTGCGGTCGAGGATCTTCAGGATGTGCGGGCGGGCGCTCTGCATGCCGAAGGAGATCCGCGTGAAGCCGCCCTCCCTCAGGGCCGTCAGATACGCCGGATCGACCGACTCCGGGTTGGCCTCCGTCGTCACCTCGGCGTCGGCCGCGAGGCCGAACTCGTCCCGGACCGCCCCCAGCATCCGTACCAGGTCGTCCGCCGCCAGCAGCGTCGGCGTACCGCCCCCGACGAACACCGTGCGCACCTCGCGCGGGTCGTCGCCGAGCACCTTGCGGGCCAGGCGGATCTCCTCGATCAGGGTCGGCGCGTAGGTCTCCCGCGAGGCGAGGACGCCTCCCGTGCCCCGCAGCTCCGTCGCCGTGTACGTGTTGAAGTCGCAGTAGCCGCAGCGCGTGGCGCAGTACGGCACGTGGAGGTAGAACCCGAGAGGGCGCCCTGCGGCCCCGGCGAGCGCGTGCGCGGGCAGTGCGCCGTCGTCGGGGACGGGTTCGCCGTCGGGGAGTGCGGAGGGCATGCCCTCCATTGTCCCGCACGGCCAGACGTCCTCATTCCGCCTGCAGCACCAGCAGCGCCAGATCGTCCTCCGGCGGGTTCCCGCCGAAATCGTGCACCAGCCTCCTCATCCGCTCCGCGATCAGCTGCGCGGTCAGTCCGGCGCAGCCGGCGAGCGCCGCGGCGAGCCCGTCCCCGTCGTCGAACTGGCACGATCCGCTGCGCCGCTCCGTCACCCCGTCCGTGACGCACAGAAGCGTGTCGGCGGGGTGCAGTTCGAAGGTCTCGCACGTGTACGTCACATCCTCGACGACTCCGAGCAGCGTCTGCGGCTGCGCCACGGCCCGTACGTCGCCGTCCGGCCCCAGCAGCAGCGGCAGCGGGTGCCCGGCTGCGGCCAGCGTGCACCGCACCCCGCCGTCGAAGGGGACCAGCTCGCCGTAGAGGAGGGAGAGGAAGCGGGCCTGCGGGCCGTCGTCGACGACCGGTACGGGGGCGCCCGCCGCGACCAGGGCCCGCGCCGCCGCGTCCGAGGCTTCCGTCGCGTCGTCCAGCAGGAGCTGGTTGAGGCGGTCCAGGACGTCGGGGACGTCGTAGCCCTCGCGGGCCAACAACCGCAGCCAGGGCCGGGCGAGCCCGATCACGACCGCCGCCTCGGGGCCCTTGCCCTGGACGTCACCGATCGCGAAGCACCAGCGGCCGTTCCCCGCCGGGAACAGGTCGTAGAAGTCGCCGCTGGGACCGCCCTTGTCGCACGGTTCGTACACGAGCGCGCTGCGCACACCGGGGATCTCGGCGACCGCGCCCGGCAGCAGCCCGCGTTGCAGCACCCGGCTGATGGTGGCCTGGCGCGCGTACTGCCGGGCGGCCCCGATGGCCAGCGCCACCCGGCGGCTGAGGTCCTCGACGAGGCCGGTGATCTCGTCGGGGAAGCGCGGCAGCCCGGCCCGCCCGATGACGAGCGTGCCGAGCGGCCGGCCGCCGGCGATCAGACGGTAGGCGAGCGCCGCCCCGGCCGCGCCCCGCGGGCCCAGCGCCTCGGCGGGCCAGGGCACCGGCACCGCGCGGGAGCGCACCGACTCGGGCAGCCGGGGCGGGTCCTTCTCCAGCGCCCGGCGCAGTTCCTCGATGCGGTTCTCGCTGCCGTGCCAGACGCGGGCGAGGCGCGGCCCGGAGGCCACGGCGGACTCGGACCCGCGCCAGCCGGTCGCCTCGTCCTCCAGCCACACCGCGCACCAATCGGCCAGCCGTGGCACGAGCAGTTGCCCGGTGAGCGCGGCCACCAGGTCCTCGTCGAGCTGCCCGGCGAGCAGGTCGGACGCCTCGGCGAGGAAGGACAGGGCGCCGCGGCCCCGCCAGTCCCGGTCGGGGGAGCCGCGCCCGGGGTCGGCGCACACGAGGAGTTCCGGCGCGGGGAGCCCGGCCGTGCCCGGCTCCCACTCCGGGACGCTCTCGCCGGCGTACGCCTCCATCTCCTCCTCGGCGTCCAGGGTGCCGTCCAGGGGCAGGCGCGCCCAGACGGTCTTGGCACCGGTGCGGTAGGTGATGCCCCAGGCCGTGGCGAGCGTGGAGACGAGCCGCAGACCGCGCCCGTACTCGGGTATGCCGTAGGGGCGTTCGGTGCCGTCGTCCCGCACCACGCGCGAGGGGTGGCGGTCGGAGACCTCGACGACGAGTCCGGCCGGATCGTCCCTGGCGTCCTCCAGGCGGCAGACCAGTTCGACGTCCGTGCCCGCGTGCACGACGGCGTTGGTGACGAGTTCGCTGACGACGACCAGCGCGTCGTCGCTCAGCCGCTCGGTGACGGTGCCGGGTTCGGCGAGCCCCTCCCAATCGGTGAGGGCGGCCCGCATGAACCGGCGGGCGGCCCCGGGCGCGAGCGGCCCTCCGGGCAGCGTGGTGCGCGCCGACGTCCACAGCTCCGCGCCCTCGTGCGCCGGCGCGTCAGGGGCGCGGGACATGGTCTCCCGCTGCGTCGGGACGGCCCCCATGGACAACTCCCCGGGAAGTTCGGACGAATGCGCCTCTGGCGATGCGGACAGAGTGACAGACCGACCGCGTCCATAAGCACCGAGTTACCGAACTGGGCCCCCTTGGAGGGGAACAGTGCTCCACAAGTGCTCGACAACGGACAGATTCGAGCAGCGGATTCCCTTACGGGCACAGCGGCACGGGCGGCGCGTCGACCGCGCGCCGCCCGTGCCCCGCGTCCTCGTACCTCACGCCTCGCGGGTGCCGTCGTACATCTCGTCGATGAGGTGCTTGTACTCGCGCTCCACGACGGGCCGCTTCAGCTTGAGGCTGGGGGTGATCTCGCCGTGCTCCACGTCGAGGTCGCGCGGCAGGAGGCGGAACTTCTTGATGGTCTGCCAGCGCTGGAGGCCCTCGTTGAGCCGCTTGATGTAGCCGTCGATCAGCTCGACCGTGGCGGGGTCGGCGACGATGTCGGCGTACGACGTGCCGGCCCGGCCGTTCTCCTTCGCCCACTCCAGGATGGACGGCTCGTCGAGGGCGATGAGCGCGGTGCAGAAGTTGCGGTCGGCGCCGTGCACCAGGATGTTGGAGACGTACGGGCACACCGCCTTGAACTGGCCCTCGACCTCGGCCGGCGCGATGTACTTGCCGCCGGAGGTCTTGATGAGGTCCTTCTTGCGGTCGGTGATCCGCAGATAGCCGTCGGGCGACAGCTCGCCGATGTCCCCGGTGTGGAACCAGCCGTCGGACTCGAGCACCTCGGCGGTCTTCTCCGGCAGGCCGTGGTAGCCCTCCATGATGCCCGGGCCCCGCAGCAGGATCTCGCCGTCGTCCGCGATCCGCACCTCGGTGCCGGGCAGCGGCTTGCCGACCGTGCCCGTGCGGTAGGCCTCGCCCGGGTTCACGAAGGAGGCCGCGGAGGACTCGGTGAGGCCGTAGCCCTCCAGGATGTGGACGCCCGCGCCCGCGAAGAAGTACCCGATCTCGGGTGCGAGGGCGGCGGAGCCGGAGATGCAGGCGCGCAGCCTCCCGCCGAACGCCTCACGGATCTTGGCGTACACGAGCGTGTCCGCGACCTTGTGCTTGGCGGCCAGGCCGAAGGGTGCGGAGTGGGTGCCGGTGCGGCGGAAGTTGTCCTGGGTGACCTTGCCGTACTCGCGCGCGACCCCGGCCGCCCACTGGAAGATCTTGTACTTGGCCGCACCACCGGACCGCGCCTTGGCCGCGACCCCGTTGTAGACCTTCTCGAAGATGCGCGGCACGGCGGCCATGTACGTCGGCTGCACCACCGGCAGATTCTCGATGATCTTGTCGACGCGGCCGTCGACGGCGGTGACGTGCCCGACCTCGATCTGGCCGGAGGTGAGCACCTTTCCGAAGACGTGGGCGAGCGGCAGCCACAGGTACTGCACGTCCTCGCTGCTGATCAGCCCGGTCGCGGCGATGGCCTTCGCCATGTACGCCCAGTTGTCGTGCGGCAGGCGCACGCCCTTGGGCCGGCCGGTGGTGCCGGAGGTGTAGATGAGGGTGGCGAGCTGGTCCCTGGTGATCGCGCCGACCCGCTCCTTGATCAGCTCGGGGTGCTTCTCCAGGTAGGCGGCGCCGTGGGCCTCCAGCTCGGCGAGGGTCATCACCCAGTCGCCGGTCTCGACGCCCTCGGGGTCGATCACCACGACGCGTGTCAGCTCGGGCAGTTCGGCGCGCTTCTCCCGCGCCTTGGCGAGCTGGGCGGCGTTCTCGGCGATCAGCACCTTGCTGCCGGAGTCGGCGAGGATGAACGCGGACTCGTCGACGTTCGTCTGCGGGTAGATCGTCGTCGTGGCCGCGCCCGCGCACAGGATGCCCAGGTCGGCGAGGATCCACTCGACGCGGGTGGAGGAGGCGAGCGCCACCCGCTGCTCCGGCTGCACGCCCAGCTCGATCAGTCCGGCCGCGATGGCGTAGACCCGCCCGGCGGCCTGCGCCCAGCTCAGCGACTTCCAGTCGTCGGGGCCCTCGCCGGAGGCCGGGGGCACCGGGTAGCGGTATGCCTCGGCGTCCGGCGTGGCCGCCACGCGCTCCAGGAAGAGGCCCGCCACGGACGGCGGACGGTTCTCGATCAAGGTCTGTGTGTCGCTCACGACATCCTCCGGGGCCCGCGACGGTGCGGCTGGCTCAGTGCGGCTGGCTCATTGCGGCTTGTATTCCACCCGCGAGCCGTTGTTTAACTCGCGAGTAACTATCGGGCAGGGACAGGGTAGAGCCCGACCGGCCGGTTCGTAAGGGGCGACGGCCTGTCGCTTCCTACAGAGAGCGGCCGGGCGC
>NZ_JBHUDX010000004.1:57526-119428 GCF_042678285.1 Streptomyces caeni | reverse complement strand
CGCGGCGGGCCCCTGTTCCGCCCGGTTTGCCGGGGTGACCCGCGGTTACTTCTTGCCCTTGACCGGCCCCGCACCGTCATCGCTGGAAAGCACGGCGATGAACGCCTCCTGGGGAACCTCCACGGAACCCACCATCTTCATCCGCTTCTTGCCCTCCTTCTGCTTCTCCAGCAGCTTCCGCTTGCGGGAGATGTCACCGCCGTAGCACTTGGCGAGGACGTCCTTGCGGATGGCGCGGATGGTCTCGCGGGCGATCACCCGGGAGCCGATGGCGGCCTGCACCGGCACCTCGAAGTTCTGCCGCGGGATGAGTTCCTTCAGCTTGGCGACCAGCCGCACGCCGTAGGCGTACGCGTGATCCTTGTGGGTGATCGCCGAGAACGCGTCCACCTTGTCGCCGTGCAGCAGGATGTCCACCTTGACCAGGCTGGAGGACTGCTCGCCGGTGGGCTCGTAGTCCAGCGACGCGTACCCGCGGGTCTTGGACTTCAGCTGGTCGAAGAAGTCGAAGACGATTTCCGCGAGCGGGAGAGTGTAGCGGATCTCGACGCGGTCCTCCGACAGGTAGTCCATGCCGAGGAGGGTGCCGCGGCGGGTCTGGCACAGCTCCATGATCGCGCCGATGAACTCCGTGGGCGCGAGGATCGTGGCACGCACGACCGGCTCGTACACCTCCGCGAGCTTCCCCTCGGGGAACTCGCTCGGGTTGGTGACCGTGTGCTCGGTGCCGTCCTCCATGATCACGCGGTAGACGACGTTGGGCGCGGTGGCGATCAGGTCGAGCCCGAACTCCCGCTCCAGGCGCTCGCGGATCACGTCCAGGTGCAGAAGCCCCAGGAAGCCGACGCGGAAGCCGAAGCCGAGGGCGGCGGAGGTCTCCGGCTCGTAGACGAGCGCGGCGTCGTTGAGCTGGAGCTTGTCGAGGGCCTCGCGCAGGTCGGGGTAGTCGGAGCCGTCGAGCGGATACAGCCCGGAGAAGACCATGGGCTTCGGGTCCTTGTACCCGCCCAGGGGTTCCTGGGCGCCCTTGGCCTGGCTGGTGATGGTGTCACCGACCTTGGACTGGCGGACGTCCTTCACACCGGTGATCAGGTAGCCCACCTCGCCGACGCCGAGCCCGTCGGCCCCGATCATCTCGGGAGAGTTGACGCCGATCTCCAGCAGCTCGTGCGTGGCGCCGGTCGACATCATCCTGATGCGCTCGCGCCTGTTGAGCTGCCCGTCGACGACACGGACGTACGTGACCACACCCCGGTAGGAGTCGTAGACGGAGTCGAAGATCATCGCGCGGGCGGGCGCGTCGGCGACACCGACCGGCGCCGGGATCTTCTCCACGGCCTTGTCGAGCAGCGCGTCGACGCCGACACCGGTCTTGGCGGACACCCTGAGCACGTCGTCGGGCTCGCACCCGATGAGATTGGCGAGCTCGTCGGCGAACTTCTCGGGCTGCGCGGCCGGCAGGTCGATCTTGTTGAGGACGGGAATGATGGTGAGGTCGTTCTCCATCGCCAGGTAGAGGTTGGCGAGGGTCTGGGCCTCGATGCCCTGGGCGGCGTCGACGAGGAGGATGGTCCCCTCGCAGGCGGCGAGCGACCGCGAGACCTCGTACGTGAAGTCGACGTGCCCCGGGGTGTCGATCATGTTGAGGATGTGCGTCGCCCCCTGTCCGGGGCCCGTGGTCGGGGCCCACGGCAGACGCACCGCCTGGGACTTGATCGTGATGCCGCGCTCGCGCTCGATGTCCATGCGGTCGAGGTACTGAGCGCGCATCTGCCGCTGCTCGACCACTCCGGTCAGCTGGAGCATCCGGTCGGCGAGCGTGGACTTGCCGTGGTCGATGTGCGCGATGATGCAGAAGTTGCGGATCAGAGCCGGGTCGGTGCGGCTCGGCTCGGGCACATGGGTAGGGATCGCGGGCACGCAGGGTCCTGATTCTTGAGGCGTCCGCAGTGTCTGCGGTCTCGGGTCGGATCGATACGTAGCCTCCATGGTCCCACGCGCGGGAACCTGCGACCGGTTTGGGCCGCGGAGGGGACGGATCCTGGTGAGGCGGCGCCCGGCGGCACCGGCAGCGCTCGGGGAGGCCGACGGAACGGGCCGCGTGCGGGGAACGGGACGGACGCCGGGGTGGCCGAGGCTCGGCGGGCGTCGGGGGCGGCGGGCCGGTCGGGGGCACATCAGACCGGTCGGGGCGCGGCAGACGGCAGACCGGCCGGGGGCGCGGCAGACGGCAGACCTGTCGGGGCGCGGCAGGCCGGCCGGGGCGCGGTGGGGTCGTCTTCCGTGGGTTTGGGCTGGCCGGAAGGCGGCTGGTAGCCTGAGTGGCTGTGTCTCCTGCCCTCTCAGCGCGAGGCACGTCTTCAAGAAATCATCGGCGCGTGAGGCGGCCAGCCTCGCGTGCCTGAACCTGTAAAGGCTCATTCGTGGCGAACATCAAGTCCCAGATCAAGCGGAACAAGACGAACGAGAAGGCGCGCCTGCGCAACAAGGCCGTCAAGTCCTCGCTCAAGACCGCGATCCGCAAGGCTCGCGAGGCCGTCGCCGCGGGTGACGCCGAGAAGGCCACCGAGCTCCAGCGCGCCGCCGCGCGCCAGCTCGACAAGGCCGTCTCGAAGGGCGTCATCCACAAGAACCAGGCCGCCAACAAGAAGTCGGCGCTGGCCACCAAGGTCGCGGCTCTCAAGGGCTGACACTTGATTTGACGCCGGACGGAACCGAGCGGGCCCTCTCTCATCCGCTCCCACCCGGCACCCGGGTTCGTACGCGGCCTGCGTTCGCCACGCGGGTACGAGCCCACGAGCTTCAACCGAAGGCCCCGCCCCCGTCCTTCCCCAGGACGGACTGCGGGGCCTTCGGCCTGCGCGGTCACGACCCGGCGTCAGGACCAGAAGTCGTTGTCCTCGTCGATGTCCGCGACGCACTCGTCAAGATCGGTGATCTTGTCTCCGGCGATCCGGAAGACGATGCATCCGTCCTCCTCCAGACGCTTGCCCCGGCGCTCGGCCGTGAGATGGTGCAGGGCCACCACATGCCCCCGGCCGTCGGCGAGCACCTGGCGCGGCTCCAGACGCAGCGTCCCGTCCGTCTCCTCCAGGAGCCGCCGGTACATGTCGATGATCGCGTCCCGGCCCTTGAAGTCGCCCGACAGCGGATGGCTGCCGGGAACGTGGTACGTGGCGTCCGCCGCCATCGCCCCACGCAGGATGTCCAGGTCACCACGCGAGAAGGCGTCGTAACCCTTGCGGATGAGCATCGCCTGCGGGTGTTCAGCCATGGCAATCGCCACCTCTCCGTCACTTCGGCGATGAACGGCTGTACGTCCGATTCTCCTCCGCACAGCCCCCGGGGCCACCGGTCGCCGGCCGACGCGCACCACCAGGCCGCCGGCGGAGCCCCGGGGCGTCGGGGCGCACGGGTGCGCGCCTCACGCGTGCCCTCGCCTCAACCGCGCCCCCGGGAGCGCGCCGCCCTCGCGATCGTCACCACCGCCTTCTCCAGGGCGTACTCCGGGTCGTCCCCGCCGCCCTTCACTCCCGCGTCGGCCTCGGCCACGGCCCGCAGCGCGACCGCCACCCCCTCCGGCGTCCACCCCCGCATCTGCTGCCGCACCCGGTCGATCTTCCAGGGCGGCATCCCCAGCTCCCGGGCGAGGTCCGCGGGTCGTCCGCCCCGGGCCGACGACAGCTTCCCGATCGCGCGCACCCCCTGCGCGAGCGCGCTCGTGATCATCACCGGCGCCACTCCCGTCGCCAGCGACCACCGCAGCGCCTCCAGGGCCTCCGCCGCCCGCCCCTCGACCGCCCGGTCCGCCACCGTGAAGCTCGACGCCTCCGCCCGCCCTGTGTAGTACCGCCCCACCACCGCCTCGTCGATCGTCCCCTCGACGTCCGCCACCAGCTGCGACACCGCGGACGCCAGCTCCCGCAGGTCGCTCCCGATCGCGTCGACCAGCGCCTGGCACGCCTCCGGTGTCGCCGAGCGGCCCCGCGCCCGGAACTCCCCGCGTACGAACGCCAGCCGGTCCGCCGACTTCGTCATCTTGGGGCAGGCGACCTCCCGCGCCCCCGCCTTGCGCGCCGCGTCGAGCAGGCCCTTGCCCCTGGCGCCGCCCGCGTGCAGCAGCACGAGGGTGATCTCCTCGGCGGGCGAGGCGAAGTACCCCCTCAGCTCCTTGACGGTGTCGGCCGACAGGTCCTGCGCATTGCGCACGACCACGACCTTGCGCTCGGCGAAGAGCGACGGACTCGTCAGCTCGGCCAGCGTGCCGGGCTGCAACTGGTCCGAGGTCAGGTCCCGTACGTCCGTGTCGGCGTCGGCGGCCCGGGCGGCGGCCACCACCTCCTGCACGGCACGGTCGAGCAGGAGATCCTCCTGGCCCACGGCAAGGGTGACGGGGGCGAGAGGGTCGTCGTTCGCGGTCTTCTTGGCCATCACGGACAGCATCCCACGCGCCACCGACAACGCGGCGCCCGGCGCCGCAGGCCTCACCACGTGGGGAAGGAGCCAGAGGCCCCGCCCCGCGGGGAGGGAGCGGAGCGGGCGGACACCGCGGCCCGCACCGCCCCGCGTCGGCTACGGCTCCTCGCGCCAGCCGTCCCACTCCCCCGCGAACGCGTCGAGTTGCTCCGGGCCGAGACGCTCCTCCTCGTCCCGCAGCACCACGAGCCACTGCGCGTCCTCCGCGTCGTCCTCACCGGCCAGCGCGTCCCGTACGATCCGCGGCTCCTCGTCCAGCGGGAACCGCTCCCCGAGCGCCTCCGCCGCCTCTTCCGCTGCATCGCGGTCGGGCAGCACCAGCACATGTCTCGCATCGCTCACGGGGCCATCTTCCCGCCGCGCCCCACACCGCCGGCCCCCGGGGCCGCCCGGAAGGTCCCGGTCCCGCCGCGTCCACCGGGCCGCGGGCGCTCCTCATCGCCGGTCGGCCCTTTCACCGGCCTCCCGCACGGTCGGCACCCGGTCCAGCTCGATCCCGAACCGCTCCCGGTACACCCGCAGCACCTCCTCGTCGCTCCCCAGTTCCGACACCTCCTTCCGCCCGTCCGGGGCCGTCAGCGTGATTCGTCTGCCGCTGAGCGTGATCCGCCCTCCGTCCTCCGTGACCCGTGAACACACCAGCGACCGCACGAAGTGCGAGGCCGGCGACGTGCTGTTCCACCAGGCCCCGGTCACGAAGTCCCCGAGCACTCGCGGGCGTACCTCCAGCCGGTACTGCGGACTGCCGTCCCGCAGCACGTCGAGGTCCTCGAACTCCGCCGTACCGCCGCCTCCGCGCACCCCCGCCGCGTCCGCCCCGGCCTCGACCACCCGGAACGTCCCGCCGGGGTCGGGCTGCTCGCCCCGGTGCCCGAACGCCAGCGGGAAGTGGCTGTGCGCCCCGAAGCCGACATCCGCCAGCCAGTCGCCCCCGTCCACGGTCCGCACGCGCAGCGCCAGATGGTCGTACGGCACCCCGATCCGGCCCTCCTCCCCGTACACCCGCGCGGCGAGCAGGGTGACGTCGAAGCCGACCGCCCGCAGCAACGCGCCGAAGGCGCCATTGAGCTCGTAGCAGAAGCCGCCCCTGCGCGCCCCCACGATCTTGTCGATCATCCGCTTCTCGTCCAGCACGATCTCCTCGCCGAGGTGGATCGACAGGTTCTCGAACGGGACCGCCCTCAGATGACGCAGGTGCAGCTCGCGCAGCACATCGGTGGTGGGCCAGGCGGGGTGTTCGGCCCCGATCCTGCGAAGGTAGGCGTCGGCCTCTGCGGAATTCACGCCATCAGTCTCTCGCCACACGCAGCTCCCGTCCCTCCCCGGCCACGGCGACCGCCCCGTCCTCGTCCGTACGCAGCACGAGGGCACCCCCGCCGCGCAACCGCGCGACCGTACTCGGTGCGGGGTGGCCGTACACGTTGTGCCTGCCGCACGAGATCAGCGCGAGCCGCGGGGCCGCTCTCCGTATGAGCCCCGGATCCTGGTACGCCGAGCCGTGGCTCTGCGTTAGTCATTGGTAGGTCCGGCGCATGCTACGCCGCGGCCACCCGGCGCGACACCCGGAACGGGCCTGCGTCAACGAGCATGAAAAACCCGCCCCGCCAGAGGCTTGCGGTCCTCCGGCGGGGCGGGCGTCTTGGTGGGTCCCCCGATGCAAGATCCTTAAAAGCGACAGGGGTGACGCTGACATGTGATCATGCAGGTTCCAGTTTTGTCGAGTGCCTCGCGACTCCCCGGACTGGATCTTTGAACGGCGTCGCGAGCTGGGCGACCGCATTCGGGCCCTGCGTCTCGACGCCAACTACACGCAGGAGCGCTTCGCGGAGCTGACCGGCATCGACCGACGAACCCTCCAGCGGATCGAGCGCGGCGAGAGCGACCCGCGGTACGGCCACCTGCTGAGGATCGCAGCCGCCCTCGACATCCGCGTCACCGTCCTCGTGGACTGAGAGCCCCGCCTATCCGCCACGGGGGAGACGGACGGACGGGGCCGTTCTGGATGCGCACGGAGGCCGTCCATCTCGGCTACCGTGCTGCCAACCACACGGGAGGTAGCGACGGGATGACGGAGCGCAGTGGACCGTTCGCGCGGAACGGACGGCCGGTGTGCGCCGTATGCCCATCCCTGCGGCACCCGGGCGGCCGGTTCGACGTCGTGGCACGGCCCTCTCGGGACTGCCCCTTCGACCCGGCCACCGGCCACCGGTTCACCGCGGCCGGCGTACCCGTGTGCGTGCACCCCGAGCGGGTCGGGCTCCCCGCCGCCCCGTACGCCAGCGAGGGCCTCCCGCTGCCGTGGGAGATCCCGCCGCCCGCCGAGGCCGGCGAGGTCCCCGCTTGGGTGCGCGCGGTGCTGGACACGGCACCACCGGAAGCCTGCGCCGGGGTCCTCCAGCAGGCGACGCAGATCCTGCTCGCCTCCGACCCCACCACCGACGTCACCGCGGTGCTGCGCGCCGCGCTCAACTAGCCAGCGACCGCGGCGAAGTCGAGCTGGTGCTCGCGCCCGGAGCGGCCCATGCCGATGCTCTCGTACAGGCCGGCGAGCACGTCACGGCGCCGCACGACCTCCTCGTGGTCCAGCCAGTACCGGGCCGGAGGCTCACCCCACGCCAGGCGGTAGCACTCGTGGGTGTACCCGCCTGCGCGGTAGTCGGTGTGCTCCTGGTCGGTCTGGTGGATGATGCTGATGCCGTGCGCGTCGGCGATGCGGGTGAGGAGCTGCGCCTGGGCGAGCATCGCGTGCGTCATCTCGTCGACCGGCACAGCGATCGGGATCTCCGCCTCCCTCTCGTCGCCGGTGAGCGCGTGCACGGCGGCCTTCAGCGCGAGGGCACGCAGGCCCTCCTCGAACAGCGGCGCCGAGTCGGCCTCTAGGTTCCACCGGTCGACGACGGGGAACCCGGTGAAGCACTGCCAGTCCTCGCTGTACTCCAGGCTCGCGGCTTGGAAGGCACCGAACTCGTGGTCGGCCTTGAGGGTGGTGAGAATCTGCTGCGCAGCCTCAGCGACCAGGGTCGGTGCGGGCAGTTCAGTCTCAGTCATCGACTGTCCCTTCTCCGTTGGGTGACACATGACGGGTGGTACCTGGTGGCCGGCTCCCCGACGGGGATCCGCGCTCCGTGGGGGAGCCGGCGGCTTGAGGAGCGTCGACCGCGTGGCGGGGGAACGCACGCGGCCGGCGCCGTCAGTGGCGGCGCACCGTGTTGGCGCAGCGGGCGTGGATACGGCCAGACCGCACAGCACCGCCGGACGGGCTCACCTGGTCGTACGGTCGCGACTCCTCGTCCTCCCGGATCAGTTGGTCGCAGGCGAGGCACATCATGACGCCGGTGAGCCTCTCGTGGTGGTCGACGAGGGCGGCCAGTGAGCGTCCCAGGCGCCGCGCGTAGGCGACGGCCCCGCCCGGTACGGGGCTGGGCGCAGCGCGGAGTTTCTGGCGGGCCTCCCCCAGGCAGGCGAGCGCGCAGTAGCGGGGGATGCTGTTACTCGGCAGGCGCGCGGCCAGCTGGTCGACCGCGGGCATGAGCAGCGCCAGGTGCTCGCGGAGCCGGGCGGTGAGCGCAGCCAGTTCGTCGGCGGCCGGCGGCAGCACGTCCGCGGCGTCGTCCGGGCCGAGCAGGCGCCTGACGGTCTTCCGCATCACCGTGGTGTCCAGGGTCAGGGTGCCGCTCTCGGCCTCCGTGCCGGTCACCGGGTGCCACCCTCGTGGACACAGGCCGGGGAGCAGGGCTCAGCGGCAGGCTCATGGCCGTGCGGAAGCGCCACCACCGTGCCGCGATCCTGCGTGACCGTGCCGTAGCGGTCCACCGTGTAGACGCGGATAGTCATCTTGACCCTGGGCGGCAGTAAGGCCCTACTGTTCGCCATGTCGACTCCTCACCAGTCGGCCATGCCCCCGGGCCGTTCGCGCGGTCGCGGGGGTCTGCTCTGTCATGCATCGAGGATCGGCCCGCGCGCGCAGCTCGGGGATGACCAGCAGGGGTTACCGAGGCGGTAATACACTCGTTCCTGGTTCGGTACGGCGCGATGACGCGCATACGATCACCTGGAAGTTGGCCCCATGGACGCCACTACCCCCGGCCCGCTCGCACCCGAAGTCCTCGACAGGGACGACGTGAAACGAGCCCTGGCAGAGCACGACTTCGCCGCGGCCTTCTCGCTCTTCAAGAAGTGGGGCGGCCTGTCGCAGAACCGCATAGCGTCGGCCTGCCAGCTCACACCCGGCAAGGTCTCCACCATCATCAGCGGGCAGCAGCAGGTCACCAGCTTCGACGTGATCTGCCGCATCGCCGACGGGCTGCGCATCCCCGGCCGCATGGTGGGCCTCGCCGACCGGCCGTGGGAGAGACAGCCCGACACCTCGGACCCGCCGCCCCCTGCGGCCGCACGGTCAACCGACGACGGGCCCTGGCGCCCCACAGCGACCGTGCACCTGGCCGCTGACCTGACCAGGAGCGACCTCGTGATGGACCGCCGAGCAGCCGCCCGCGCCCTCGCCGGAGCCGCCCTGTCCGGGGCCGCGCTCCTCGACTCCCTCGAAGGCTGGCTCCAGCCTGCACCAGCCACCCAGTCCAGCCAGCGCCGCGGCCGCATCGGCATGCGCGAGGTGGAGCAGTTGGAAGGCACGGCGCGGGCCTTCCGCGCCTGGGACCACCGCTACGGCGGCGGCCTGCGCCGCAAAGCCGTCGTCGGCCAGCTCAACGAGGTCGCCGGCCACCTCGAAGAGCACCAGGCTGCGGACGTCGAGCAGGGCCTGTTCCGGGTGATGGCCTACCTCGGCGGCACCGCCGCCACGATCGCGTGGGACTCGGGGCTCCAGCGGCAGGCGCAGAACTACTACCTGCTCGCGCTGCGCGCGGCCCACGCCGCCGGTGATGCGGCGTTCGGCGCCAACGTGCTCGCGGGCATGGCACGGCAGATGCTGTACCGGGACCGCCCGCAGGACGCCCTGGAACTCGTGCACCTCGCGCAGAAGGGGGCCAGGCAGGCGGCCAGTCCTCGCGTCCGCGCCATGCTCCACACCCGGGAGGCGTGGGCGTACGCGGCGATGGGCCGGGCCGCAGCATTCCGGCGGGCCACCGCTGAAGCGGCCGAGTCCCTCGCCGAGGCCCAAGCCGGTGAGGACCCTTACTGGATCACGTACTTCGACGAGGCCGAGCTGTCAGGTGTCACCGGTGGCCGTCTGCTGGACATGGCCCGCACGGCTCCGCAGCAGCACGCGGAGGCAGCGGCGGCCAGCATCCGCGGCGCGCTGGCGACACGCGGCGCGGAGGCCGGCCGCAGCCATGCCCTCGACCTGATCGGGCTGGCAGAGTGCCACTTCCTGATGGGCGACATGACCGGGGCCGTCGACCAGACGCACCGCGCCGTCGACGCCGCAGCCCGCACCCAGTCCAGCCGCGTCCGTACGCAGCTGGGCCAGCTGTACCCGTACACGGTGGGCCGGTCGTCATCGCGTACGGTCGGCGAAGCGCGGGCAAGGATCCGCGAACTGCTGTCGAGCTGAAGGGGAGCGATGTGACCACGTTCGCCGTAACCGGGCACATGGATCTGGCTGAGTCGAGCATCGAGCTGGTGCGCGCAGCCCTGTGGAAGCTGCTCGCCGAGCACGCTGACGGAAGCCTGGTCGGAGTCTCCTGTATCGCGCGCGGCTCCGACTCGCTGTTCGCCGAGGCGCTGCTCGACGTCGGCGGCAGCCTGGTCGTGATCCTGCCGTCGCGGGACTACCGGGAGGCGAAGGTCAAGCCGGACCACGCGCCCGTCTTCGACCGGCTCATCGAGGCGGCCTCGCAGGTCGTGGTCCTGGACCACGAGCACGCCAACAGGGCGGCCTACGAGGACGCCAACAGCGAAGTGCTCCGGCGAGCGGAGCGGCTCGTCGCAGTCTGGGACGGCTCTCCGCCCAGCCCGAAGGGCGCCGGAACCGCGGACACAGTCCTCGAAGCCAAAGAGGCCGGGATTCCCGTGGACGTCGTGTGGCCGGATGGTGCCGCCCGCATCGAATAGGCCCCGCGACGATCAGCACGGTGCCCCGGCCGGGACGGGGGGTGCTCAGGCCGGGGCACCGATGCAGCGCCCCACCTCGCGAGCGGGCACACCACCGCCCCCAGGAGAGCCGGAAGCCTGGGGGGCTCCGGTGAGGCGGTGGGGCGACAACAATGCGCCGGTGTGGCCGGAACACACAAGCCCCAGGACATGGAAAATCCCCGCCACCCGCCTGATGGGGTTCGCGGGCGGGCTGCCGGCAGGGTTGATAGTGTCCGGGCCATACTCCCCGCCTGCGCGGGGGTGTTCCGGTTCAGTCCTTCGAGTTGTCCCCGCGGACGCGGGGTTGGCCACGCCCCCGGGCCCTGACCGGCCGCGGGGGTTTTCACATGCTGTGACCTTACCGCGCCTTACCGCGATATGCCGAGGGTTCCTGCGGTCGCGCGGCATGGTGCGGGAACCTACGGTCGCCAGCATGAGCGCTGATCTTGACCGGACGCGGGCGGTGTGGCGGCAGGTGGCGCAGATCGTCATCGGCCGCATCAAGGACGGCACCTACCCGCCCGGCTCCCGCGTCCCGTCCACGCTGGAACTCGCCACCGAGCTGGGTATCGCCGCGTCGACGAGCCAGAAGGCGCTCGCGCACCTGCGGCGTGAGGGCTGGCTGCGAGGCGAGACGGGCATTGGAACCTTCGTCGTGGACCAGCCGCCCACCTGACCCCGGGCATGACGAAACGCCCCCCACACAGCCCGAAGGCCGTATGGGGGGCGCGGTAGAGCGTGGGGGACAGGCGGTTTGCGACAGCTACATATTCAACGGATTGATCTTGACTCGCTGGCCAGATTGCAGAGGAAAGTTGACGACGCGGAAGGAATGCGCTCCTGTCACTTCGGACAGCGCGTCAAGGATGTGGGGCATGGCAGCCAGATAGGCGGAGGCCGTGACAGCGATGAGCTGGAGTCCAGAGGCATCCGGTTCGCGGTGGCCTATCCAGTGCAGGCCCGTTTCTATGTAGGCCGCTCGTTCTTCGCGGTTGGACAGCTGGTTGCGGTCCTGCGTCATGATGGCGTCGAACCCCCGGCCTTTGACCTCTCTGATCAGGTCGGGGTCGAGGGTGCCCCGCAGCCCCTCGTCATGCGCGGTCATGAACTCGTGACGGAAGAAGACGGCACGCAGGGGGGCGAGGACAGCTGGAGACTCGTTCTCGTCGAGGAAGAACTTCACGCGGCCGTCCTGCGGAGCTGGATTACTTCCGCGTGGAAGTCCGCTGCGTCCGCTGCGGCGGCCTGGGTAACGCTGGGGTAGAAGCGTTCGACGTCGCCAGGCGGGATGCCGCCCTCGACGAGCTTGGCAACGGTGTCGTAGGCGACCCGGGTACCGGCGACGGTGGGCCAGCCACCGAGGCGTTGCTGCTCCACCTCGACGTGAGGCCGGGGACGACGGAAGTCGACGACGCCTCGCCCTTGGAGGTTGGTGAAGGGAGCGAAGGCGTCTTCGACGCTGAGGAGGACTTCCTGGCCAGGCCGGCGGACAAGGTCGATCGCCCGGTCATGTTCTTTCAGGAAGACCGTGTCGCCATCTGTGAGGAGGGTGTAGCGCGATGGGTGCTGCGTGAGGTCCCACTTCCGCATAGTGCTCAGGCCCTTGCGGATTCGTTGCAGAGGCACTTCGGAGCGCAGGCGGACGAACATCCGCAGGGCCACAAGATCACGGAAGGAGTACAAGACGGGGTTGCGCTGTACCTCGGGCTGGAGAAGGTCCTTGCGCCAGCTGGCTAGTTGCCACACTGATGCACCTGTGAGTGCAGCTGTCAGGTCTACAGGGAATCCCACGGTGTCACCTCCTTGGCCTGACTTTGCCAGAAGCTCCTCTGCATCGTCGAGTCCGGCGCGTCGGGCGGGTACCTGCTTGAACGCACGAAACGCCCCCTGCACAGTCCATGAGGACCGTGCAGGGGGCATCACCGTCTCGTCACCCGAGTATGTGCACCAGGAACCAGGCCGCGAACGCGGTCCACGCCACCGCGAACACCGCGGCGCCCGGGCGCGTGCGCACCCGGAACCAGGCGCGGACGCGCTCCGACAGCGTGTCACCCGGCCTGCTGTTACGCAGCGCCCACACCTCCACTCCAGCCCCCACCGCCAGCAGACCGCCCCACACCACATCCGCCGCGGTCACCGGGCCATCTCCCACACCGCCACACCGAGCGCCGCCACCCCGGTGAGAGCGCCGATGCTGGCGAGCGGCCACCGGGTCCGCTCCAGCGCGTCCAGCCGCTTCTCGTGGTCGTCGAGGGTCTTGTCCGTCTGGTCACCGCGCTGCACCAGGAGCGCGAGCTGGCCGTCCACCCGCGCGAACCCGGCCTCCATCGCCCCCCGCAACCGCTCCAGCTCCAGCGCGATCGCCGAGGACTCCGGCGGCGTCATCCGGCCGCCCCGTCATCGGTGCGCAGCCAGCCCGGCAGCAGCCGCTGCACCGCGGGCATGGCCATGATGCGGGTCACTGCGGCAGCCACCGCCAGGCCCACGCCCACGCCCGGCGCCGTCTCCGGGACACCGGACGCGTGCACCAGCAGCGGCAGCGCGGCCGCCAGGCCGACGAGGAACTGCACCGCGGTGCGCAGGACGCGCTTCGTCTCGGTCGTCATCGCTCAGCCCTTCACGTCGAAGCCGTGCTTGGCGCCGAGCTTGGCCAGCGACGCCTTGCCAGGTATGCCGTCCGCCGCGGCACCGCGGTAGCCGCACTCGCGCTGCCACGCCCCGTAGGCGGACACCGTCTTGGTGCCGAAGCTGCCGTCCACCCACCGCTTCGCGAGGAGCCCCTCGGCGTGCAGCGCCCGCTCGACGAGCAGCACCTCGCCGCGGTGCGTGGTGTGCCCCTGCGCGGCGCCCGGGTCCCGGCGGGCCGCCGAAACGACGTGCGCCAGCGACACCGACGGCCGGGACGGCGGCTTCGGGGCCGGAGCTGGCGCCGGCTTCGCGCCGAGCCGGGCCGCGACCCGCCCCCGCATCGCGTGCATGTCGAAGCCCCGCGGGTCGGACTTCCAGTCCGACCACTCCAGATGCCCGATCACCGACCGGGCCGTCCAGCCGTGGTGCCTGCAGATCGCCGCCGCCACCCGCTCGATCGCGAGCAGCTGCTCCGCAGGCCACGGATCCTTGCCGTCGCCGAGGTTGATGCACTCGAAGCCGTAGAAGCGGGCGTTGCCGTCCACCGCGCCCGCGCTGCCCTCGTGTTGGTGCGGGGCGGGCGGCCGGTCCCCGTAGTCCTCCGCGATGACGGCGTCCAGGACGTGCGGGTCGCCGCCGCCCGCGTGGTTCGCCCGCCCGTACCCCACCAGGTGCACGGTGCCGTCCTTGGGGATGACGCCGTGGCACAGCGGGCCGGGCAGCTGGCTGTAGCCGTCCCGGCAGAGGGCGACCGTGCCCGCCGTGCCGGAGGACACGGTGTGGTGGACCATCACGCCGTTCACCGGCCCCCACGAGCCCTTATGGTTCCGGTTGTGGTGCGGCCAGTCGCCGACCTCGACGACGGTCACGCCCTCAGCCTTCAGGGCAGCGAGGAACTCGGCTGCGGACATGGGCTCGGCCATGGTTCAGCCCTCCCGGTCGTCGAGGGCGGCGCGGACGAAGCAGTCCTTCGCCTCCAGGAGCTTGCGCAGCCCGGCGGTCAGCTCCGGGCCGTCGGGGACCAGGTCGACGACGTCCTGCATGATGTCGTGCACGGCCTGGCTGACCGGCTGCAAGTGCGCGGGCAGGTGCCCATATCCGAAGTAACGCACCAGGTGCTGGGTGCTGGGGTGACGGTCCTCGTAAGGTGACGCGGCCATAGGGCCCTCCTGGGCATGAGAAAGGCCCCGGGCCGGGGTGGCGCGGGGCGTGCGGTGATGAACGGGGCGGGGAGGGTGGTCAGCCCTCGTCCCACGCGAGGGTGCGGCCGGTGGTGCTGGGGGCCGCGGTCATGCGGACGCGGACCACGCGCCACCGGCCGGGCGGCAGCGCAAGGCAGTCAGCGAGATCCTGACGGAAGCCCGCCATCGGGAAGCCGCGCGGGTCGGACTTCCAGTCGGACCACTCCAGGTGCCCGATCGCGGACTTCGGGCCCCAGCCGTGCGCCCGGCAGACCGCGGCCGTCGCCCGGACCATCGCCGCGTACTGCACCAGCGGCCACGGATCCCGGCCGTCGCCGAGGTTCTCGCACTCGAAACCGTAGAACCGGGCGTTCCCGTCGACCGCGCCCGGGCTGCCCTCGTGCTCGGTGGGCGGAGGCGGGTAGTCGGCGTAGGACTCGGCGATCACCGCGTCGAGCACGGCCTGGTCGCCGCCGCCGGCGTGGTTGGCGCGGCCGTTGCCGACGAGGTGCACGGTGCCGTCCTTGGTGATGCAGCCGTGCGCCCACGGCCCGGGCAGGCTGCTGTCGCCGTTGTAGACGATGCCGACCACGTCGTCACCGGGGCCGGTGACGGTGTGGTGGATGACCACGCCGTTCACCGGCCCCCAGGCGCCGACGGCATCCCGGTTGTTGGTGCGCCAGTTGAGGACCTCGTCGACGGTCACGCCCTCGGCGAGGAGCGCGGCCACCAGCTGGTCGGCGGTGAGCGGTACGGCCATACGGGGGTCCTCCAGGTCAGGCGGTGGTCGAGTCGGTAATCAAGCCGAGCGTGGCCAGCGCGGTGAGGAGCGAGGCGAGGGCGGCGTTGCCTCCGCGGCTGCCAGTGACCGTTGGCCGCGCGGCCGGGGTCGCGCCGTAGAAGCCGAGCGTGGTCCCGAGGTGCTTGAGGGCCAGGGCCACGGTGAGGCTGTCGTCGGTCTTCAGGGAGTCGGCGGCGTCGCGGTAGAGGTTGGTGTCCCGGGCCGCGTTACCCGGCCCCCAGTCCTGCCGTCCGGAGGCGTCCCGCCGGTACCGGTCGTAGATGTCGCCGGACACGATCGACGCGGCGACGACGCTGGTGGCGGCGCCGAGGGTGGTGGTGACCGTGCCCACCACGTCGCCACCCACCAGGGGCAGGAACGTACCGTCCGCGTAGGCGCGGATATCCGTGGTGACCGTGCGCCGCCGCGGGCCCGCCCCGCCATTGGCGTCGGGATACATCTCGGTCACGCCATCCGGCCCGTAGAACTCCGGTGCCGCCCCGTAGACGTCGGCGGTGAGGATGCCGCCCGCGATCGGCGTGACGCCGTCGATGTCAGTGAGGTCGGTGTACTGCGTACCGCCACTTGCAGCGTTCCAATAGGTGACGCTTGCACCGGGCACCAGCGTCGCCGCGTTGCCGGTGCCCACACTGATCACATAATCGGCGACCCCGCCGAACCGGTACCGGGCCACTGTCACCACCTCACATAGGTCATCGTCAGAAACAGGCTCCCGTTGACGGGCACCGTCCCCGAGAGGGCACGCACCCAGACCTCACCGCTGGTACGCACCTCCGCCCGGCCCGACTGCCCCCCGCTGAACTGGACCGCGAAGAACTGGTTCGGGGTGACCGGCCTCAGCGCGGCCGGCACGGTGGCGACCTTGGAGCCGTCGGGGTCGTCCACGTACAGCGGGCTGCCGATCCGGGTCCTTGCGATCCTCAGCGTCACAACGCTGCCGATCAGGCGGCCGACGTTGCCGCCGGCGTCCGCCCACGTGCTGAAACCCGATCCGAGGGTGAGCTGCCCGGAATCCTCATAGACGGTGACCCAGATGCTGCCGGTCCACATGCGCAGGATGCCGGTGTCCGTCTCGTACGCCTGCTCACCGGGCAGCGGGGACGGGGGCAGCGTGGTCGACGTGCACGGCCGGACGCGCGCGCCCACGTACTGCTCGCCGCGCGTCACGGTCACCGAGGTAGCGCTGTCGGGGACGGTCACGGTGGCGAGGGGGATCTCGTAGACGCCGCTGGAGTAGGTGCCGACGTCCTGCACCAGAGCCGGTGCGCCCGCACCCGCGGTGCCCTCGCGGACGACGGCGGCCACCGTCCAGGTGGCGCGGTCCAGGCGCAGCACCACCCGGTCTGTGCGGGTCGACCCGCTCGCATTCGCGGAGATGACGAGGTTGGTCGCAGTGGTGCCGGACTGCCAGCCGTGGCCGCGCAGGGAGGCGTACACGCCCGCGCGGACGTCGACGGACAGGCCCACACCGGCGGTCACGACTGCGGTGTCGGTGGGGTCGCCGTACACGCCGTCGTCGGAGTAGCGGGAGGCCAGGACCTCGTACTCGGCGTCGGTCACCGCCCCCGCGTTGTAGGTGGCATAGGGCCACGACTGCTGAGCCATGCATTACCTCGCTTCCACTCGGCCGAGCCGCCGGGCCAGTTCGCGGATCCACCGCACCGTCTGACTGGCCGTCGTCTCGTCCTGGCGTCCGACCACCGAGGTGACCAGCTCGCCCTCGTCGGGGGTCGCCTCCAGGCGGATCGTGGTCACCACGTCCGCGATCTCCAGCCCCGTCGGCAGAACCACCGTGACGCGGTCGCCGAGGCCGTAATCGCGCCCGGCCTTCAGGTCGTCGGTGTCGACGGTCACCGTGCTGAGCGATGCCTGCGGGCCGTCATCGCCGAAAGCCAGGTTCGCCGCCTGTGTCAGCTCGGTGCTGCTGGTGGTGCCGGTCTCGTCGACCAGCTTCTCGACCCGGTACCAGGTGGCCGCCTGGCCGGAGGCGGTCTCGACATACACCCGGCTGCCGGTGTCCCCGCCCTGTACCAGCTCGCTGGTGGCGGTGGGCGCGGACAGCTTCCACTGCACCGAGCGGAGGTTGCCCAGGCCGGTGCTGAAGCGGGCCGTGCTCGTGAGGTCGGCGGGCTGGTAAACGCCGAACTTGATCTGGCTGCCGACCTGGCGGGTGCGGAAACCGAGGCCATCGGTGGCGGCCACGGTCCGGCAGGCATCGAGCAGCGCCTCGAACCGGGTCGTGATGCTGGTATTGCTGCCAACCCCGGCCACGCTGTCCAGGACCAGGGACGGAATCTGCCGCGCCGCCAGGGCTCCCGGCCCGCAGTTGACGTTGACCAGCGTCCGAATGATCGTCTCGGCGTTGGTCGTCGTGAGCTGGTACGTGGCGTCCGACGCCGTCACCTGCGAGGCGAACGCGACTGTCGGGTCCGGGTAGGTCAGATAGCCGGCCACGCGCCCCAAGTCGTCGGTGAAGTTGGCCGTGATCTGCCCGGGATCCGGGTTGGAGTCGACGTCCCAGATGCCCTCCTGCGGCACCTCCAGGGGGCCCGCGCACCAGATCGCCCCGTCCCGGATCAGCACCAGGCGCCGCCCGGCCTGAAGCTGGGCGGCGTACTGCGGCAGGGCAGGCAGGGTGATGGAGCCGGCGGCTGGCTGGTTGAAGTTGAGGTCGCAGCTCAGCGACGTCCAGCCGTCCAGGGGATCGCCGACCACCGCGAGGTTCTGGTCGGTGACGAGCAGCGTGATCGCCATGGGTCAGGCCGTCTCGTAGCGCGGGTGGAGAGCCAGATCGACCGCTGAGCCGGGCCCTGAGCCGTCGAGTTGGAAGGTGACCGGGTTGTCGCCCGGGTCGAGCCCCCACAGCACGGCCGCCGGCCAGTTCACGGCTCCCGCCCAGTTGTCCGTGGATCCCTGCGTGGTGGTGGCGACGGTGACCGTGCCGCCCGTCAGGCCTGACGGCGTAACCGTCACCTCGGGGACGTCGGTGCCGAGATACTGGCCCGCGAAGCTGATACTGACCGTGGCTGGCAGCGGGCCGCCGGTCACCGTGACGTCCCCGGGGTCGATGTTCGGCAGGGCTTCCAGCGCGGTCTGCACGGCGGCCGCGGTCGCGTTGTAGGCAATGCTGCCGGTGGTCTGCCCGCCAAACGTGATCGTGATCGTGCCAGCGGTCGCCGAGCCGAGGTTGATGGTCTGCACCTCGGCCGTCTTCTTGCGGATCGTCGGCGGGTTCGTACTGACGATGACCTGCTCGGTGGCCAGCAGCGACCCTGACACCTGCGTCGGATTGATCGCGAAAGCATCGCCGGTGTCGGTGCGTGTGAACGTCACCAGGCTGGCGGGGCCGGTGATCGTCCATGTCGGCCACACGGTGACGTCGCCAGGGTTGGTGACCGTGGTCGCGCCGAGGACTTGGCTGCTGGACACGGTCGGGAACGGGTTGAGGAAGACCCCTGACGTGCCGTACTCACGGCGCACAGCGAGCGCCACCGGATCCACCCAGTACGGGTCCGGGCACCACAGCGTCAGCCCCGTCGCCTTGTCCCAGGTGACACCCGACCCGAAGGCGCCGAGCCCCTGCCAGCCGTCCTGGTAGTAGACGTCGATCTGGCGGCGTGTACCGTCCGGCCGGGCGATCTCCAGCACGCCAGGCCCCTCCCGCAGGGTGCGGGTGAACGCCTTCGCCAACTGCCGCCACCGGGCGATGAACTCCAGGTGGTCGCTGCCTTCCACGAGCAGCGGCCAGGTGATCGTGCGTGGCTGCGGCTGCACGTGCCGAAGGTGTGCGCCCCCGCGCGGCAGGGCGTCCGTGGTCAGCGCGACGGGTGCGGCGCCGAGCCCGGTCACACCGTCCGCGAGCACGTACCAGCCCCGGGCCGTGTCCGTCATCGGCCACGCCACGCCCGAGGGGTCGTAGTAGGTGATCGACGCGTAGCCGACCTCCGGGATCTCGACTGGTGGCGTGACGGCCGACGACGGCGCGATGATCGGCACAGTTCAGCCCCCTTACTTCGGCCGCCGCACGCGCTGGCGTGCCTCGGACTGCTGTTGCAGCCTCTCCAGGTCCCGCGGCGTGAAGTTGGCCGTCCGGGCGTTGACCGTGTACGAGGTGGTGTAGGTGTCGCCGCCGCGAGGCTGGCCGTGGTCGCGCTCCAGGACCGCCACCATCCGCTCGAACGCCTCGGTCTGCCGAGGCGACAGCACCCGCTCAGGACGGAGCGTCGCCTTCGGCATGTAGCCCCGGCCCCTGGCGATACCACCCGCGTCGTACCAGTGCGGCGAGCGCGACAGCCACGCCGAGTACGCGTTGACCGGGTTGCCGTACCTGGACTTGATGTAGCCCAGGCCCCACTTGATCTGCGTGGACGCGCTCGTGCGCCAGTCGGAGCCCGCGGACGCCATCTTGGACGCCGGCAGCGCCTGCGGGATGCCGTAGGCGCCGGACGACTTGTTGAGTGCGCGCTCGTTCCAGCCGGACTCGCCCGTCCACAGGTTCTTCAGCGCGGCCCACTGGGGGCCGGACCAGCCGTAGGCCGCGGCGAGGGTCTGGCCGATCTTCTGGTTGGCCGACGAGCCGCCCCCGCCGCCGCCCAGGCCGAGCAGGCCGAGGATGTCGCCGCCGAGCCCGCCGAGCGCCTTCAGCGCCCGGCCGGGCAGGCTCGTGATGCTGACCAGGCCCTTCTTGACGATCGAGGCCAGGGCCTTCGGTAGCGATCCGAAGACCTTGTGCGCGATGGCGTTGCCGGACGTCCGGGCCAGACCCTTCATCAGGCCGGCCACCAAGTGACCGCCGATACCCATGAAGACCCGCGAGGGTGAGCGGATGCCGAAGAAATGCTTGACCGCGTTGACCACGGGATCGATCAAGTTCTTCTTGAGCCACGAGCCGATTCCCTTTACGGCCCCGACGATCCCGTTCTTCAGCCCGGAGATCAGCGACGCGCCCTTGCTGTACAGCCAGCTGCCAGCCCTCGCGAACTGTGTGGTCACCGGGCTGATGACGTGGCTCATCGTCCACGAGCCGATGCTCCTGGCGATGCTGACCACGCCGTTCTTCAGGCCCGTCACCAAAGCCCGGCCTTTGCTGTACAGCCACGAGCCGGACCGTGCGAAGCGGGCCACGAGCGGGCTGCCCACGTTGCGCCACACCCACGAGCCGATGCCCTTCGCGATCGACACGGCGCCGTCCTTGAGCCCCGTCACCAGGGCCCGGCCCTTGCCGACGAGCCAGGAGCCAGCCTTGGCGAACGGCTTCGTCAGCCAGCCGATGATCCGGCCGATCCATTCGCCGATCGTGCCGCCCAGCTTGAGAATTCCACTACCGAGCCCCTTGATCAGCCGCTCACCGGCACCGGCGAACCTGCCCGCATAGCCCACGATATTGAGGGCCATCTTGCCGATGAACTCGCCCAGCTTCCCCTTGGCACCAGGGAAGACGCGGGTGAAGCCACGGACGATGCCGTCCAGAATCGCCTTGCCGAATTTGCCCAGCGGCTTGAGGACGAACTTGCCGAATCCCTTCTCGATCCAGCCGCCGAGCTTGCTGACGCCCTTCAGCAGCGGCTCGAACACACGCAGGAACGGGATCTTCCCGACGACCTTGGCCAGCCCCCCGGCGAGCCGGCCGATCGGGATGATGGAGACGACCGCGATGATCGTGTCCAGCCAGTGCTTCTTCCAGAAGTCCAGGGAGAACAGGGGCTCGAAGAGGTTCGTGATGAAGCCGATGGCGAGAGGGATCGCGGAGCTGCCGAACGCCTTGCCGACCTGAACGAAATCGATCTTCCCGATGACGTCCGCAAGCTTCTTCGTCAGGTCCGCGGTGTGCTGGCCGACCCATCCGATCGCCGACGACAGGCCCTTGCCGAGCGTGCTGCCGAGCTTTCCCCAGTCGAGATTCGAGATGCCGCCCTCAAGGGCCTTACGGATCGACTCGCCCATCTTCTGGGAGTCCGACGCAGGCAGCGTCGGCAGGGCGATCGCCGCAGGCGCCTGCGGGGCCTTCAGCATCGGCGTGGGAAGCGCCGGGGCCTTACCAGGAACCAGACCCTTGAAGAAGTCCCCAACGGCCGTCTTGGCGTCGCTGAAACCCTGCTTGATCTTGTCAACGGGCACCAAGTTGCCGAGCGTGGTCTTGAAGGCGCCGAGCGCCGGCCGGGCGTACTTGTCGACATAACCGGTCAGGCCGCGAGTGGCCGTGGTGATGCCCTCGATGCCTGTCGTCGCCAGCTTGAGCACGCCGAGATCACCGATCTCGATCATCAGCCCTTCCCACGCGCTCTTCAGCGACGTGAGCTGACCCTGAAGACCCTCCATCTGCACCTTGGCGATCTTGTCGGCGGTGCCGCCCGCGTTGTCCAGCTGCTTCGTCAGGTGCCGCAGCGCGGGGGCACCCTGGTCGATCAGCGCGGCCATCGCCGGGCCCGCCCGCTGACCGAAGATCGTCATCAGGTCGGAGGTGGTGGCGCCCTTCTTGCCGAGCTGCTCGATGATGTCCGCGAGCGGCAGCATCTTGTCGTGGCTGTCGACGACCTTTACGCCGAGCTGGTCGAGGACGCCCTTGATCTTGTCCGTGGGCGCCAGCAGCCGGGTGATCGCACCCCGCAGGCTGGTGCCCGCCATGCTCGCCTGGATGCCCGCGTTGCCCATGAGGCCGATCGCCGCGGCGGATTCCTCGAACTTGATGCCCGCGCTGTGCGCGACCGGGCCCGCGTACTTGAACGCTTCGCCGAGCTGTTCAAGGTCCGTGTTCGTCGAGGTGAACGTCTTGGCGAGGACATCGACGATCTTGCCGGTCTGGGTGGCCTTGAAGCCGTACCCGGTGAGGATGTTGCTCGCGATGTCCGCCGACCGGGCCAGGTCCATGTTGCCCGCCGAGGCCAGCGACAGCACGCCGGGCATCGCCGACATGATGTCCTTGGCCCTGAACCCGGCCATGGCCAGGAAACCCATGCCGTCCGCCGCCTGCGACGCGGAGAACTTCGTTGTCGCGCCAAGCTGCTTCGCCTGGTTACGCAGGTCCTGGAAGTCCTTGCCCGTCGCCCCGGACACCGCGCGCACCTGGTTCATGGACTTCTCGAAGTCCCCGGCCGCCTTCAGCGAGGCGATCGCGAGGCCCCCGGCCGCGACCGTGCCCACCTTCAGGCCGGTGGCGATCGCCGCGCCGACGCCCGAGCCCTGACGTTGCAGGCGCGTGGCGGCATCCCCGACAGTGCGGAAGGTCCGGCTCGCGTGATCGCGCGCGATCAAGTCGTACATCACGCGAGCACCCGCCACGACCGCTCACCCCCTGTCGGTACGCTGGAATCGGCAGTCAAGGCGTGGTCTGGCGAGGCGCGGCTGAGTTCGGCCTGGCGCGGCATGTCAGGGCTCGGCAAGGCACGGCACGGCCTGTCAAGGCAGGCATGAGAGAGGGGCACCGCTGGTGCCCCTCTTGTGCGTCAGGTGATGTCGCGGGAGATCTGGTCGAGGACGCGGTTGACGCTGGCACGCGAGCGCGGCCCCAAGGAGCGCAGGCTCTTGTAGAAGAAAGGCTTCGCAGGCTGCTCCACCCACACCTCGCGATTGCCGTACACGGGGTGTCGCCAGCGGGTATCGACTCGGCGACCGCGTTGGACGCCCTCACCTTCGACGAGTCGGGGCAAACTGCCCTGCTTGTCGGGCATCTTGCGGCCATCGACCCGGAGCCGCACGCCCGCCTGCCTGCCGGTGGTCTTGACCTCCAGCTTCACGGCCTTCGACAGCCGGCCGCGCAGCCCGGACGCGCTGTAGCCCCGCTTGGAGGGAATCTGCCGGATCGCCTGCCGCACCGCCGGCACCATCGGCTGCGCGGCGGCCCGCAGTTCCCGCCGGAACCGCTTCTTGATCTCCTGGTCGTCCATCTGCCGCAGTTCCCGGGCGATCCGGGTGAGGTCCCGGCTCGTGCGCATCTCGAAGTCCGCGACCACAGCACCCCCTTGATCCAGTTGACCCGGTATGTGCGCGGTGGGAGCATCCGGCCAACTGAGCCAAGATTCAGGGGGGATGAGATGAGCAACGAGACCAGACCCGAGACAACTGCGCACTGCGGTCACTGCGAGCAGGACGTGAAGCCCGTCGAGCGGCACGGCTGGCGCAACTTCTGGGCCTGGGTGGCTCTGCTCCAGTTCGCCGCGATCATCGCCGCGATCGTCAACACCGTCAACGCCGTCGACCCGGATGCTGCCGGCGGCGGCATCGGCCGGCTCATCCTGTGGCCGGCGCTCATCCATCCGGCGTGGGCCGGGATCGCAGCCGCTGTGGGTGCGTTCCTCGCCGCGGGAATCGGTTTCGGCCTCGCCGCCGAGCGGGCGGAGAAGACCGCGACCTGCCCCCGCTGCGGGCTGCCGCTCAAAGTCGCCGGCTAGCTCATGTCGGGTATCGAGCCACTGGACTCGTCTTTCGCGATCTGGTCGCAGACCTCGGCGAGCGCATCGAACTCGCCGAGAGTCAGCCGGCCGATGTCGCCTGGGTGGTATTTGAAGCGGTAGGCGAAGGCTCCGAGATACTGCCAGTACCGTCGCTCGGGGTCGGACCAGAGTTCGGCGGCACGGGCCGCGTCGTAGGGTCCACTTCCGCGTTCTCCGCGGCGTCACCATCCTGGCCGTCGCCGTCGCTGGTGATGGGGTCGATCGTGACGTCTGCGAAGTCGAGCTGGTCGAGGTCGGACCAGCGAACCGGTTCCCCGGCGCGCTTCTTGGCAAGGAAGACGATGGCCGCGACCGAATCAGGATCGCCCTCTTCAAGCCCTCCGTACATGCGGGGCGGCGTGAGCCCGCACAGCGTCTTGATCTCGCGGGCCTCGGCGACCAGAAGACGGCCATCGTCGAACTCGTAGATCTGGTCCCCGACAGTCACCTTGATCATGCGGGGATGCTCACGTTCTCGGCCGGCTCAGAGGGGATGGCGAACTGGACCTGGACCATGCCGAGCGAGTTGATCTCCCTGGTCTTGGCCTGGGACATGACCTGCACCGGGAAGACGTCCATCAGGTTCCCGGCGACGTCGCCCTCGTCCATCCACACGATGAACCCGGTCGTGCCGCGGATGAGCAGGCTCCGCACGTCGGTGCCGGTCTTCGACGTGTACAGCGTCAGGGAGCTGTTGCCGACCTCGGTCGTCGAGAACACCTTCGCGTTGAACGTCGTCCCGAGCGCCGGGGCGTCCTCCGTGTTGGAGGTGATCTGCCAGCCGTCGACCGCACCCGTCTCCGGGGACAGTTCGGTGCCGGCGTTGAGTTCGGCGCGCGTCGGGGCCGTCTTGTCGGCGATCGTGGGCACCCACGACACCTTGGACACGCCGCGCCGGTAGTACCGGGTCGAGGCGGTGATGGGAGTGGCGGACATCAGGTCTCCTTACTGGTTGCGCGGCGGCGCTTGACGGGCTGTGCGGGCGTGTCGCCGGAGCTGCCCTCGACGCCCGCCTGACTGATCTGCTCGGTGGCCGGGCCGGAGTCGGTGGAGGGACTGTCCGCGGGCACCCATCCGGCGGACCGGTAGTGCGGCACCGCGGACCGGGGCACGCGGATCTCCTGGCCTTCCGGCAGATTCGGGTGCCGGAGTGTCACGTCGTTCATGAGACCGGCAGTCGGATCACGCAGACCGTGAGCGTGGCAGGCGCCGCGTCGTAGGTGATCGATGCGCGGCCGGTGGAAGGGTCGCGGTACTCGTCATCGACCAGGACGGCGGCCTCCTGCCCGGCGGCCACCACTACCGGCCGGTCGGCGATGGCCAGCCCGTTCACGGTGCCCGGCGTCACGAGGGTCACCGTATGGCTGGAAGCGTCGCCGTTCTTGATCAGCAGGGCCACGCCTGCGCCCGTGGCGCAGTCGTCGCCGCCCGCCGTGGCGGACACGAACTTGTCGTCGATGCGCAGTCCCGTCAGCGGGACAACGTTCGTTGCGAGCGCGGCCATGAAGTTCTCCTCAAGTTGTGGCCGGTCAGGGTGAGGTGAAGGCGTCGCAGTCGACCGAGAAGACCACGGTGGCGGTTACGCCCCGGCTGTCCTGCGTCTGCCGCAGCGACGTCGAGCCGATCGTCGCCTGTAGTACCGCGCCGCCCAGCGTGCGGTCCCGGGCGATCGCCTCACCGCACGCGGCGACCAGCGCGTACACCCGCTGCCGGGCCGCCCGCACGTTCCCGGAGCCGTCGAGTACGGCGGCCGCGCACTGCACGCTGTACCGCTCCAGGTCGGGGCTCGATGCCATGCCGTCGGCGGACACGCTGCCGTCAACGGCAAATTCGTCGTCGGCGCCCGGGTATCCGACCGAGACGACCTCCATGGCCGACGGTTCACGCACCTCGGGCCCATCGAGCACGACCACGCCGGCCAGCCCCTCGGCGGTGGTGAACGCCGCCACCAGGCCGTCGATCGCAGCCGGGACGGTCGACTCCCAGGCGATCATCTACGCCACCCCCGGAGGCGTCCGGTCGGGCTCCAGCAGCTCCAGGGCCCGGTTGGGCACTGCGTAGCCGAGGCCGGGAATCGGCTCGGAGACAGAGAAGTCGTTGCCGCCACCCAGCCGCACGCCGCCCATCGCGCCGCGCTGGGTCTCCCACAGGTGCTGGAGGATGATCCGCCCGGCGGCGCTGATGTTCGGGGTGATCACGGCCCGGCCGGCGGTGTAGGTGAAGCGCAGCGGCCCGTACAGCAGGCCCCCGTCCTTACGCTGCACGATCCCGGTCTCTTCGTCGAGATCGAGGTCGACCGGGTTGTACGTCGTGCCGGAGGTGAGGACCGGCACCACGGATGTGAGTGCGAGCGCCGGGGTGTGCCGCAGCACGCGCACGTCGGCGACGCTGAAGCTGTGCCGCTCGGTGACCGTGCGGCGGGCGCACGGGCCCACGAAGTGCTCCACGACCATCGTGGTGGCGGCGATCCAGTCGCGCAGCTCCTCATCGTCGCCGGTGGACGTAGCGGCGATGTTCAGGTGCTTCTTGCCGTCGGCGAGGGAGAACAGGAACTGCGGGTCTGCGGGCCGGACGTCGAAGACGTCGCTCTGAGCCATCGCGTTCGCACCGGTGGCCACCCACCGCACGATGTGCCGCCCGGCTTGAGCCGTCGCGTAGTCGTAGCTGTAGGTTCCGGTGCTGGCCGGGGCGACCGGGTCGGCTGTGACGGTGGTCTGGTCGGGCAGGGTGATGGTCAGCGCCATCGAGCCGGCATCGACGAGAGCGCCGCTGGCGTCGGTGACGCGCACGCCGAGCGGGACGACGTCTCCGAGGTCGTACACGTCACACCCCCGTCATCGTCGGCGCTGTGCGCGGCAGGGGCGCCATCGAGGACCCGTGCGGCAGGCGGCCTGCGACTCGGCCGGCGGTGTAGAGGGTGGCCGAGGCGTAGGCGGCGTAGCCGGTCGTGCAGGGCACGCGGGCTCGGCCGCCCGCCTCTTCCACGGTGCTGTACGAGCCGGACCACAGCACCGGGTCCCGTACGCCGTCGTCGAAGCCGTCGGTCAGCGTGGCGAAGGCAGGCAACGGTTACCTGTCCCGGCGTGTTCCGTACAGGACGGCAGCCCCGGAGAACACGCCGCCCGACGTGGCGCCGGTGGTGACTGCAACGATGCGCGCGTACCGCTTCACGCCGACGTAGCCGACGTCGAATACGGCGTCGCTGTCGGTGTTGGTGATGGTCGGTGCGGTGCCCTGCACCGCGTCGGCCGCGGCTGCGGTCCAGGTGGTGTCGTCGTCGGATTCCTGCACCGCGAAGGCGTGGGAGCCGTCGGTGATGGTGCCCGTGGTGACGACGAACAGGACGGTGCGGTATTCCCCGGCGGTCGCCTGGTAGCGGTCGACGGTGGTGCCGTTGACGGTGCCGTCCGTGCGGGTGCTGGAGGCCAGGGCGATGACGGACTTCGACTTGTGGTACAGGCCCATGCGCACGGCCCTCAGCTCCCCTCTTCGCCGTTCTTGGCGGCCTGCTTACGGGGCCGCGGTGCGCGCTTGGGCTCGGCGGGGGCCGACAGCTCCCGCTTCTCGCCGGGCGCGGCGCTGGTCTGTTCCGGGCCGCCCAGGCTCCGGCCGATGTAGGTGTCCAGGGGCTCGAACTTCGTCTTGTCCGCCAGGAGGTCCTGGCGCCCCTTGAAGAGTGGGTCGTCCGATGAGACGACCTTCCCAGCCGGGACGACCTTGGTTATCCCGTTGGCGCCCAGGGCGAAGGCCCTCAGGCACCGGTAGATCGTGGCCATGGCGGCCGCCTTCCTTCCTCGTGGATCGCGGGGCGGGCGATGGCGGGGCCGCGGGCATGCAGCGCCGTGGCCCCGCCGCCGTCATCAGGTCACGTTGAGCATCCGGAAGGCGCCATCGTTGACCGAGTCCGCGCCGGTCCGGTACGACGCGAACCATCCGCGCTGCCCGGAGGGCCGGTTGTTGCTGGTGTGGAACAGGTGGGGGATGAACTCGACGGTCATGCCCACCCGGTCGGCGATCACGTAGTTGCGGAAGTCGCCGAGCACGAGGGTGCGGTTGTCCTGGGTGGCGTTGATGACACCGTCCATGTCCTCCGCTTCCAGGACCTGCTTGCCCAGGAGCCGCTCCGGGGTGCCGTCGCCGAGCGTGGTCCACAGGGAGGCGCCGCCGGCGGTGTCGAACTGGCGGACCAGGTTGTAGATGAGCGTGTTGCCCAGCCACGAGGCCATACGGCGGTAGCGGGAGCCGAGTCCGCCGTGCAGGGCGTACACGTCTTCGACGGCGAAGACGTCGGTCGTCGCCGAGCTGACCTCGCTCGCCGTGCCGGTCAGCGCGGTGACGATGCCGGTGGGCTGGCCGCTGCCGGAGCCGGTGACGAACGCCGCGGCCTCCAGATCGGTGCGGCCCTCGGCCAGCAGCTCGGCGACCGTGGCGGTGACGTTGGCCTCGTCCTGGAGCGCCTCCATCGAGATCGGCACGAACCCGCGGGCCGTGTAGATCGGGATGGATGGCTGCGCGAACGCGGTCGCGTCGTCGGAGACCTCCGAGCCCTCCGCATCCCACGACCAGGACACGGCGCCGGAGCTGACGCCATTCCACACGTCGCCGGTCGCGACGACCTGCCGGGCCACCTGCCGGATCTCGGAGACGGAGATGTCGCCGGTGATGATGACGGTCGGATCGAGCTGGAACGGCACCAGGTAGCCGCCGGCGCTGTCCGTCAGGCTCATGGCGCGGAATGCCTCGGCCTGCTGCCAGGCGACACGCTCCTCCTGCGTGAACTCCGCGCCCTGCGGGTCCCGGGCCTTCTTGCACCAGGCCCGCATGTAGGCCGGGCTGGAGGTGTGCAGGATCAGCTTGGCGATGTAGGAGTTGCGGTCGTCCCACCGCTCCAGGATCTTCGTCCCCGCCTCGCGGATCCGGTCGTTTGCGCCGGGCATCTTCTTGAGCGCGTCGACGGCGCGGGCACGCAGCTCAGTGTTCACCGCGTCGGGGTCGCGGCCCCACTGGCGGACCTCACCCAGGTCCCACGGGTTGCGGAACCGGCAGTCCTCCACCGAGTCCGGATTCAGGATCGGGTCGAGGTCGTAGCCGTCCGCCGGGTTGGCGTGCGTGCCGCGCTCCACCCTCAGCGCCGCCGGGCCCCGCTCGGTCGTCTTCGTCGCCGCACGCACCCGCTCAATCGCGGCCTTGCGCTCCAGCTGGCGACGGTGGTTGTCGACCTCGCCGAACTCGCGGGTCAGCTCGTCGAAGGACTGCTCGTCCTCGACGGTGAGTTCGTCCTTCGCCTCCAGACGTTCCAACTCTTCCTTGATGTCCTTCAGGCGGATGACCGCCTGGCTGTGGCTGAGTTCCATCAGCTCTCGTCCTTGTCGATCTCTGCCAGGCGTGCGCCCATGAGGTCGGTGACCTCGCGGATCTGGTTGCGCAGGCGCGTGGCGAACGGATTGGGCGCTGACGGGTGCTCTGGGTCGAGCGGCGCGTCGTCGGTGTTGCGTGGCGGGTGCTCCTCACGAAGCGGCGCGCCGGTGGTACGGGAAAGCCCCGCGCTGGGGCGGGGCTGGGGGGTGGACGGGTGCCCGTCGCCGGGCGGCGCGTCCGTGGGGCCGAACAGCAGCGCGCGAGCAACGTCGCGGCGTACGTCCGGGTCTCCCAGGTCTTCGATGCCGGGCTTCGGCCGCGGGATGATCTCCCGGGCAAGCGAGGCGCGGACCTCGCGGGTCAGGTCCCGGTCCTGGCCGATGAGTTCGGCGACGCTGCGGGCGCGTACGTCGACGGAGGTCTGCGGGTAGGCGGGGAACACCACGGGCCCCAGTTCGGGGACACGCAGCTCGATCAGGGTGCGCTCCAGCGGGCCGCGGTCGCCCGGGTCCCACAGCAGCCGGGGCAGTTCCTCGGCCTTGATGAGTTTGCCGTCCCGGTCCCGCCACTCCTCCCGGATCACGGAGAACCGGAAGGACATGCCCTTGATGGAGCGTTCGGCGATCGCGTCCCGTACGGGCTCGATCAGCCAGTTGTCGGATAGGCGGGCGCGGACGTAGAGGCCCTGGTCGTCCTCGTTGAGTTCGTCGATTGCGCCGATGGGGATGGAGCCGACCAGCGGGTGCCGGCCGTGGTCGAACTGGAGGACGGGAGTGTTCTCGCGGATCGTCTTGCGGAAGGCGCCCTTGCGGATCTTCTCGGTGAAGGTGCCTTCCCACGAGTCGATCTCGGTGGCGGTGTCGAACACCGCGGCGTAGCCCTCCATCGTGAGGCCGTCGCCTTGGTCACCGGTATCGCCCTCGGCGCGCACCAGCTCGAACGGGACGCTGCGCAGCAGCCCTTCGCGCGGCGCGGCCTGCATGACTGCGGACATCACTACTCCTGACTGCTGCTCGCGTCGGGTGCGGGAGCGGGAAGTTGAAGCCGGGTGGCAAGGGCCATCGCCAGTGCGCGGACCGCCGGGTCGCTCGCCTGGCCTGCCCCGGGCGGTTGAAGCTGGACGCTGAAGAGACCCGTATGGGTCAAGAGCGACCAGTCCTCGGCGTCGACGGCGCGCTGCACGGAGTCGGGGGTGTACCCGGCGTCGACGAGGGTGCGGATCGTCTGCGCCTGCCTGCCCTGGATCTCGGCGGCGTCCTTGCGGTCCTCGCGCAGGAAGGGCACGCCACGTGCGTCGTACCAGAGGCGGACCGCGCCCGAGGCCACAGGACCGGTCGTGCGGACGATGCGGGCCAGGGAGCCGGCGGCGTTGGCCCACAGCGGGTGCATGGTGCCGTCGGCGAACCGACGGCGGGCCTGGCTGTAGTTCGAGTACGTGGCCGCGGCCAGGCCCTCCGAGAGGCCCACGATGACCGGCGGCACACCGGCCGCCGCGGCGATGCGGGTCTCGCCGGCCCCCTGCACCCTGGTGAAGTCCAGCTCCTGCATGTTGGAGCCGACGACCGTGACGTCGGCGCCGCCGCCGACGTACATCGTCTTGCCCGCGTTGCGCGGCCCGCGGTGCTCGGCGTCCATGCGGGCCTGGAACTTGGCGAGCGAGTCCGGCTTGACCTCGCGGTCGAAGGAGACGATGACGTTGGGGGTGGCCCGGTTCTCGAACAGCGCCTCCTTGTGGGCGCTCATCAGGTTGTCGTTGCGGGCCTCGCGGGCCAGCGGCGTCATCCACGACATGCCGCGGAAGCTGGCGAGCGGGTCCGGCTTCGGCGCGAAGTGCGCCACCTCGTCGGCCAGCAGCACCACGGGGTCGCCGTCGGGCTCGGAGTAGATGTAGCCGAGGCGCCGCCAGCCGAGACGCCCCCCGCGCAGCATGATCGGCTCGGCGACGATGTCCACCCAGTCCGGTCGAAGCCGCACCAACTGGTCTGCCTGGACGGTCCAGTACGAGTTACCGGCGAGATCGGCGTCCTGGATCATCCGGGCGAGCAGGTCCTGCGTGGTGCCGCCCGTCCACGGCTCCTCCAGCAGCGCGAGTTCCCGGGTGCCGAACAGTTCGCTGGGGCTGCCGTTCGTCAGCCGCTGCCACTGGAAGCGCACCGAGCTGAACACGTCCTGGCGCACAGACAGGCAGGCGAACAGGACGCTGTTGGTGGCGGCTTGCACGGCGTAGCCGACGAAGTCGGCGGGCAGTCGCTCCTTCGCGACGCCGGGCATCGTCTGCGTGGGCCCCATCGTGGGCGCCACGTACGTGTTGCCGCCGTACTGGAACGCCTGGATGTAGTCGTCGATCGTCGTGATCGACCGGCGGGACGCCCGCCACAGGCTCACCACGTCTGCGGCCTCCTGTCACCTCGGTCGGGCTCGGCGATGTCCGCGACGAGCAGGCAGTAGGCGGTGAGCAGGGCACCGGACACGATGAGCGCGAGCGGCAGCCCCCACTGGAGGCCGACCCCGGCGGAAACGAGTCCCCCGCCCGCCCAGGCGCCCGCCCGGGCCCGCGCGAGACGGGTGGCCCAAAATCGGCCCAGCCGGGCTGTGACCTGGCGGATGCGGGCCGTCTGTGAGCCTTCGCTGCGGCGGCCGGGCTGTTGCTTGCTCACACGAACGCCACCCACGGTTCGACCTCCTCGATCACGCCGTGCGTTGCAAATCCGTGCCGTGCCAAGGTGGCTGCCACCAGGGGTGAGATGTCGTCCTCGCTGTTCCTGCGGGACCACGCCCACGCCTCTGCCAGCGGCCGCGTCCGCGCCCCTTCCACCGCCCTGTTGAGCGGGTCCTGGTCCGGGTGCCGCCAGCGGCCGTTGTTCACGTCGTCGGTGAGCGCCCCGCACGCCTGCGCGTACTCGCGGGTGCCGACCAGGTGCAGCCGCCACTCGCCGCCCACGGGCTCCGTCCTGAAGCCGCGCTCGTTGAGTTCCTTCTCCAGCGAGCCGGCCGGGCTGCCCGGGTCGAGCACCAGCGCGCACGGCCGCCAGTTCGTGGCCAGTTCCACCAGCCGATCCACCAGCCACCCGGTGCCCGCCTTGTGCTCCACCAGCTCGCCGTGCATCAGCCCGTCCGCGCGGCGCCCGGCCACCGCGATCGCGGCCATCGACCGGTCCGGCGTGATGTCCACCGCGATCGCGACCGGATCCTGAACCTGCGAGTCCTCATCGGCACAGGCCGCCCACGCCTCCGCGGTGATCGGCACCAGCCCGCCGACCGGCTCGTCCCACCAGCCCATGCGCTCGCGGCCAAACTCCTCCGGCGGCAGCGCCCGCCGCTCCGCGGCCACGTAGTCCAGCGAGATACGGCGGCCGATCGCCGGGTTCGCCACCTGCCACAGTTCCGGCTTGTCGCAGCCGCAGCCCACCGCGTCCAGCGCGTGCGTGCACTTCACGCCGTCCCTGCACGCCTGCGCCGGCGGCGGCGCGCACCACTCGAAGTAGGCCAGCCGCGGCTCCCCGCCCGGCCGGCCGCGGTCCCGGATGCCGCGCAGCACCGCCGACTCCGCGAGCCCCGCCGACGACCCGTACACCACCTGCGGATCGGGGCGCGCGGACAAGGTCGGCAGCAGGGCGCCCATGTGCATCGGCTGGAGCGCGAACGCCTCGTCCAACACGACCTTGTCCCCGGACAGGCCGCGGCCGCCGCCCTTCGTGCGGGCCTTGAAGATCAGCCGCCGGTCGTCGATCAGCTCGATCGCCTCGTCGCCGTTGCCGCGGTGGATCTGCTTCACCCGCCGCGACAGATACGACGAGCCCTCGATCAGCTGCTCCATGTCCCGGAAGCTCTCCTGAGCCGTCCGGAACTCATGCGCCGACCAGACCACGAGCCGTTCCTCGGTCAGGAACAGCCATCCGAGCACCATCTGCTTGATGGCTCCGGTCTTCAGGTTCTGCCGGCCGACCACCGCAGCCACCTCGAAGGCCGCCGACTTGCCCCGCTCATCGAGGGCGAATGCCGCGTCCAAGATGAGCTGCTGCTCGGGGTCCGGGGCGAACCCCACCATGCGCGCCAGATCAGCGACTTCCGGGCCCAGCGTGTCGTGCCACCGCGGGGCGCTGCTGTAGGCGGGCTCAACCGGCACGCTTGCGGTCACGGCGCGCCTTCAGTTCGTCCACCGGGTCCGCGGCTTCACCGGCGCCCTTCAGCGCGTCCGCCAGCGCGGCCCGGAACTCCCGGACCATCGCGGCCAGCGACGACCCCGTCTCCGCGGTGTTCGCGTCGATCCTGCGGGCCAGCGCCAGCACCGCCATTCCGGCCGCCGTCTGGAGCCGGCCCGCGCCCTCCAACTCCGTGCGCGCCGCACCGGCAAGCGACTCCCCTCCGGCCTGGTCGCCGGACGGTACGGCTGTTACGCGATCCGGGGCGGGTGCCGCGGTGTCCTTCGGGCGGCGGGAGGCCCGTACACGGCAGCGGTCCGAGCAGTACTTCGCGGTGTTCCGCTTCGCCTCGAAGACGGCGGTGCAGGCTTCGCAACGCTTCTGCACGCTCGCCCCCTCGACGCCAGGAGAATCCCAATAGATGTTGGAATGAAGGGAGTTGAACGGCTTGACACCCAACTGCGCTAGCAGGACTATGGAGTCACAGGCAGAGGAGAGCCCCCGGAAGCGGAATCCGAACCGGCGAGAGCCCCCAGCCTCACAACCGCAGAGAACGAGCCCCACCGAGCCCCTCCCGCGAAGATCCGGGAGGGGCTTCGTTACGTAACCCGAAAAGCCAGGGAGAGAAATGCTGAGGGGAGGGCGGGGTCAGGGGTGCTCCAAGATCACGAAGGTCCCCCTCCCCCCTCCCCTCCGCCTCCTCCGGCCCCGATCACGGCTCTGACCTGCGGAGATGACCGCAGGTCACCAGTTGCGGGAGGTTGACCAGGTCTTTCGTCGCTGTGCGTTGCGCTTGCGCGCACCAGCTGCGCGGTTGCACGAGGCGTGAGCCATTCCGTTGTAGCCAGAGCGGTCGTCGGTGTGGTCCAGGTCCAGGCTCTGGCCGGGGAGCATGGGCAGGTCGCAGCGCGGGCAGTGCTTGCCGTAGGCGTCGGCCAGGAGAGCGCGGCGCAGGGCTTGGTGGGCGTAGCCGTATCCGGCTGCGGTGGTGCTCTTGCGCTTGGCCATGCTCACCTCACTCGTGGCGTGTGGTGCAGGCGGCCGGGCCGGGGCAGGGCAGCGGGTGCCCGTGGGCGTCGTACCAGTCGATGTGGGCGAGCCGTACGGCGTTGCCGATCTTCTCAAAGGTGGGGCTCATCATGGCTGCGTCGGCCGGTGCGTCGGGGTGGACCAGGTGGAAGGTGACCGTGTCCTGGTCGGCGCCCGGGGTGGCCCCGAGGATGCGGGCCGGGGCGAGAAGCTGGGCCCACCGCGTGAAGTCGGATGCCAGTTCGATGGCGACGCGCAGCGCGATGTTGCCGGGCATGACCACCCCCGGACGTGCGAGAGCCCGGCGCTGGGGCCGGGCTCGGATGCTGCTCGCTGGTGGCAGGGGTGCCGTGGAGACCTTCCCGACAGCGATGCCACCGTCTCACAGAATGAGCGCCCTTCCTGATCTCTGTCAAGTAGATGCTGGTCAGGCCCCTTGACAGGCGGGCTGCTTGGCTGCCTGGCGGCGTACGGCGTCGGCTATGTCGGCGAGGTCCCATAGGGCGAGGGCCTGGCCGCGCGCGGGGTTGGGCCGGGAGCCGGCCGGGGCCAGGGCGCGGCGGCGCGCCCAGTCGCGGAACTGCTTGGCCGTCATGCCGAGGCTGTAGGCGGCCTGGGTGGTGGTGACGAGGGGCCGCTTGTCTTTGCCGAGCGGTGTGTTCACATCTCAATCATGCCTTGAGCCGAGCGCGTTGATCGCGGAGCCGTTTCTTCTCGCGCTTGCAGGCGCGGCAGTGGCGTCGGCCGTCCTTGCTTCGGTAGGTGTTGGCCTCGTCGTACGGGTGGCCTTGTGGGCAGTGCGTGCGTTCCGAGGCTGCCACGCCGCCCTGCCACCCGGCGAGTTCCCGCTTGCAGGTTCGGCACCGGCGGCTTCCGTCCGGGTCGATGCGCGTGTTCCCCGGCGTGAACGCATGGCCGCGCGGACAGTGCGTCGCCCTGGCGCAGCGGGCAGCTGGCGAGAGGTCCCGCAGGACATTCACAGCGTGCGTCACGGGGTCGAGGTGCCAGGGGTTCCAGCACGCGGGGCGGCGGCACAGGTGGTCCAGTTCCAGGCCATCCGGGATAGGGATGATCAGCTCGGCGTACCCGAGGCGGTAGGTACTGTCCCTCTTGTCGTTGCCGATGCGGATCCGGCCGTACCCGGACTCATCGGTGCCGCCCGTCCATACCCAGCACAGCGGCATCAGCCCTTTGACGAGGCAGGGCGCTTCTATCGAGCGGGCTGTGATTCGGTCCAGGACGGCGCTACGGTGCTGCACGTCGATCTCCTCAGTAGATCGGCCACGCCCCGGGACGGTTGCCGCCGTCGCCGGGGTCTCACGTACCTTCCATTCTCCCAGCCGCCACTGACAATTGGGGCCTGACCTGCGAAGATTGCGCGCCCGGTACGGGCGGTGGTCACGTGTCCAGTGTGCCCGTGCAGCAGGGAGTGCCATGCTGGCCCTATGACGCTTCTCTGGCTTCAGATCCGCTACCGCTGCCGCGCGCTGCTCGGCATCGACGACGTCAGGCAAGGCAGTCTGCAGTCCCGGATCCAGCAGCTGAAGGCGCGGCGCTCCAGCTGACGCATCTCCTAGACCTACCAATGATCTACTACTTCATCCCAGACTGGTAGATCACATGGGTCGGCCCGGACACCCAGCCGTGGTTCGGTGTCCGGGCCTTCATAGTGGGCGGGGTGACAGGGACCGCTCTTAGGCTTGCGGCGGCCTCGCCGGTGCTCCGGCTCCCTTCCCTTCGCTTCACCCCTGGTGGGAATCCTCTGGTGCCGGTCGGCTGCGGTAGGCGTCCGGGTAGCAGATCGGGCAGTTCCCGGCGTCGTGGCTACGCGCCGTGGCTGCCATCACTTCGCCCGCGAGGTCGCGCTTCTTCCAGCCGAACGGAACTCCCATGAAGGCCAGGCTGGGAGACGCGATGAACCCGGTTCTGTGGGCGATCCACCGCATCCGCCCCTTCAGCCCTCTCATCACGTCCTCCCAGGGTGCTTGTGGGTGGGCCGGGGTCTTCCCCTCCCGGGCGCACGGGTTCGCGCGGCCCACCCGGAACGCGGGCGGTGTACGGCCGCCCGGTACGCCTGCCCGTTGAGGGCTCGACGCCAGGTTACGCGCTACGGCCGCCATTCCTCTCGGTAGCCTGGCCGGTCCGCGTAGGGCAGGGCGAGCAGGCGCAGTGTTCGGCACGGGTATCGCTGCGGGCTGCTGCCGCCGTGGGTCGGGTAGCCCCATCGGCCGTCTACGCAGGTACCACACGACCCGTCGTTGACGTCTTGGTGCTCTTCGAGCAGCTGCCGTTTGGCGTCGATCTCGCGCAGCACCCGAGCCGGATTGTGGGCAGCAATGAAGGCAGCGTCGCCCGGTTCCAGCGGGCCGACGGTGCGGTGGTGGTAGCCGGGCGGCGTCACGAACTCCCGGCTCCACACCCAGTCGCCCTGCGTGGCCGCGCGCGCGGTCCGCTCGTCCTCGTCGTAGCGGGCGTACAGGAACTGCACCAGCGCGTCGTTCATGGGGTCATCCTGCCTTGCCGGGTGGGGTGATGAGTTGGAGTACGGCCGCGCCGGCGCGCACGAGGCGCAGTGCCAGGGAGCGCGCCGCGCCGCTCGGGTGGCGCGCGTACCCGGCGCAGATGGCGGGCGCCGCGGTGCCGATGGTGGCGTGGCAGACGACGTGCCCTTCGGCCGCGATCGCCGCGCGGGTCATCTCCTGGACGCGGCCGGGCGCCAGGTGCGCCAGGTTGCCCGGCCGGTAGATGCAGGTGTCGCACAGGGTGGCGCACTGGCGCACGACGCCGGTGGGCCGGTCGGCGACGTCCGTGCTCGGGTCGGTCACAGTCGGCCGCCTTCCTTGTGCTTGGCGATGTGGGCGTGCGCGGCCGCCATGCAGGAGCGCCAGCCCGCGTGGTCGAGCACGGAGGACCGGCCGACCAGGAGGGCGAGCCCGTCGCGCCCGCACGGGCCGCACCAGGCCGCCCAGGCGCGCACCGGGGGCGCGGTGCTGAAACCGACGGGCGGGAACTGTGCGGGCCGGACCTGAAGGGGCGCGCTCACCGCTTCCTCCGGGCGTACCAGCGGGCGAGGCGCAGAGCCAGGCGCCCGCGTCGCGTGGACGACAGGGTCTCCTCCAGTGTGGCGGCGAGCCGGGCAACGCGGAGTTCAACGCCCGCCCAGCGCAGCTCTTCTTCGGTGGGGCCAACGCCGTCACCCTGCTTGCTCATTCGCCGGTCACCTCCGCACCGTCGGCGGCCTGGCCCTGGCACGTGCCGGGGGTCTTGCAGCCGCGGCATGGCCGGATAGCGCACCCCGACACCCGGGGCGTGGTTGTAGACGCTTCGGCGAGCACGTCGGGCGTGATGGTCTTGCCGTCGGCGCCGCGCAGGCTGCGGCCCTGGCGCAGGTGCCAGATGTCCGCGTACCGGAGCGGGCCGCCCTGGCAGTCCATCTGCGCCGGGCAGGCCCGCGACGCGCCCGGGGTGGCGAGGCACAGGCAGCGGTGCCAGCGGTTCGGACCGTGGTCGACGCCCGCGTCGCACTCGGTGCCGGGAGCGTGCTGGGCGTGGCCGCAGCCTTGGCACCGGGGCGGCGTCGACCTGGGCAGCGTGCACGCGTCGTCTCCCCCGGCACAGCGCATCCCGTCCCGGCCCGCGACGTGGACGTGCTCCCCGGCCTTCACCGCCTGTTCGGCGATCGCTGCGGTGATGGCGGTCTTCCCGGTGCGCCGCGGGTGCTTGAAGGCAGCACGGAGGGCCTCGCCGAGGTCGTGCGCGGTCGTGGCGACCGGATTCCACAGCCTCGGTTCCGGCGTCTGCGGGAGTCGACCGCGCCGAGCCTGGTGCAGGGCGCGATTAACGTCGGGGTACGGGCGGTAGTTCACGACTCGCCGTCCTCGTCGTCCGGGCGCAGTGCCTGCTCGCGGAAGACACCCTCCGCGGACTCCACGATCAGCTCCAGCAGTGGGCCGACGGTGGGCTGCTGCTCCAACACGGGCCAGTTCGTCGATCCGTAGCTGGAGTGGAGCCACTGGCGGGCGATCACCTGGTACGTGCCGCCCTGCTTCTTGACGAAGTCCCACAGGTGGATGAGGTCGCCGACCTGCGGCGGGTACGGGGTGTGCATCTTGCTGTCGTGGTGCGGGCTGCTGATGTTGACGGGGTCGTAGTGGAACTGGCTGTCTCCGGCCGGGGTGCGGATGTAGAAGCTGCACACGACGGGCTTCATCGGGCGGCGCCTTTCACTGGAACGGGCTTGATGACGTTGAGGAAGCGGTTGGTGGCGTCGACGACGTTGCCAGTCAGGGTGTCCCGCTTCGGGTCGCCGAAGGCCAGGTAGGCCACAGTCGGTTCGGCGGCGTCCGGCTTGGACTCGTCGAGGCGACTGCTGCTGGCCATGTAGCGTCCGCCATCGAGGTCCACGGCGGTCATGCACCGCTGTTCGATCCGGCCGGGGATCTCCTGGAAGCGCGGGACCGATCCGCCTGCCTGTCGGCGGCGGATGGCCTCCTGAACGGCCGGGTTCGCCGAGTCCGACGCGAGCGCGTACGCCTCGTACCGGAACGCGGCGCCGATCAGCGGGCCGAAGCCGGGCATGACGAGCAGGTGCGAGCCGTCCGGATGCCGGGGCAGTTGGATCGATACGGCGGCCAGAGCGGCCAGCGCCGTCGGCGGGTGTCCCTGGGACGTCCATACCAGCTCCGGGACCGGCACCTGCATCATGCGCGCGCCCTGGCCGTCGACCTGGTGGATGGTGAAGACGGCCGGGAGTTCGTCCCACTCGGTTCGCGAGCGGAGATGGCTGGTCAGCTCATCCTTGATCGCTTCCACCGTCGCTTCCCTGATCACGGCCTGCCCCCTTTCTGGTTGTGCTGCTGGGCTTCGAGGACGGTGTCTGCCATGGCGCGGATCGCGGCGCGGGCGGCGCGGGTGTTGGCGGCCGGGGTGTCGGGCGTACCGACGTTGGCGCGCAGGACGGCGAGGGCCTGGCGCAGTGGCTCGTCGAGGACCAGGACCAGCCGGTCACCGTCCGGCGCAGGGTTCGGCCCGGCGGCACCCGGTGCCGGCGCGGGTTGGCGCTGCTCCGTCGCGATCTCGGCGAGGTCCCGGAGGATCGTGTCCTTGCCGACCCCGAGCCGGTCAGCGATCTTCCGGGCGCTGAGGGATGGCTCCTGGCGGCGCAGCTGCTCGACCATGGCGCGGCGCGCGGCGATCGTGAGTGGCGCAGGCATGTTCACTGGCGTGCTCCGTCCGGGTTGGTGGCGCGCGCCAGTGCGCCATCCTCAACGCGCGGCTCGGGAGTGGACTCGCCCTCGGATGGCTGGCAGCCGCCGCTGGTGTCCTTCTCCTGTTCCGCCTCGTTGTCGGGCTCGGGGCGGTAGGTCTCGCAGATCATGCAGACGTCACGCCGGTTCTCCTTGCTGCACACCGGGCACTTCCAGGGCGGACCTATACGCAGCTCGGCCTCCAGCTCGGCGACCCGAGCCCGTAGCCCGTCGATCTCGGTCTCCGCGTCGAGCAGCCGGCGCAATACCGGGGCCGCGCGCTCTCCCATGTACGCGGCGAGGTTGAGGCAGTACCAGTCCTCGCGCTGCGTGGTGTGGTCGTGGTCGCGGCGGTCCTGGACCGACTTGCCGAAGGACATGAGCAGGGAGTTCCGTGCGGGCAGGGCATCGCCGAGCTGCTCGGCGAGCGTGGCCCGCTGCTCCGGCGTCAGCTTGTCGCGGGCGCTCACCAGGGCTCACCGCCTTCGAGGGGCTTGCCGTCCGCGTCGAAGGCCGGCGCGTACTTCGCGGCCCGTGTGACGACCGAGCCGTCCCGGCCGCACTGCGGGTGCAGGCAGGTCGTGGACATGCTGCCGTGCGAGCGGTACCACAGGCCGTTGCAGTGCGGGCAGCCCATCAAGTCCTGGGTGTTGTGGTCGGCGGGGCAGCCGCAGGCATCCGCGCTGCCGCCGCACTTCGGGTTGGGGCAGTAGTCGCTCGGGTCGAAGGCCATCAGCGCGCCCCCGCGTTGCTCATCGCGACGGCCAGCGTTTCCAGCGAGCCGACGCGTTCCTGGCGGCAGTGGCCGCAGTGCGGGCAGTGCGAGATCAGCTCCAGCCAGGTGCCGTCCTCGATGTGCGCGGTGCACCGCAGGTAGGCGTTCGGGGTGATCTGCACGAACGCCTGCAGCGTGTCGTCGTCCATCATCTCGACGGGCGCCCACTCGCCGAGGACGGCGGCGGCCTGCGGGCCGAGAACGCGTTCGGCGCACGCGGTGGCGGCCTTCACGGCGTCGGCCTGGGCTTCGAGTTCGGCGTTCCGCTGCCTCTTACGGAGGTCGGCGTCGGCCTGCGCGCACAGGCCGAGCAGGGCATCAAGGTCGGTCATCGGACAGGTCCTTCGGTGTCGAGCCGGGCAGCCCAGTCGGCAAGCTGGGTGAAGTCGTCGTCGGTCAGGCCCTTACGCGGGTCGACCCAGTGCAGAAGGGCGGGGCCCGGGTGGTGTTGGGCGACGTAGTCGCGGTCGATGTCGGAAATCTGATCGTCGACCCAGGCGAACGGCCGGCCCGCGGCGTACTCGACGACCGTCCACGTCTTCACGTACGTGCCGTCCGACCGCCGGACGAACTGGCTGTCGAACTCGATGACCGGCAGGTTCTGATTCCGGGGCAGGCCGATGCGCCAGCCGATCCAGTCGTTGGCGTCGTGCTCCCACGTCGTGGCCCACACCAGCTCGTACGGCAGCTTCAGCAGTGCGGGCCCGTGCGCCGGGTTGAGCCAGACCCTCAGCGGTTTCACCAGGCGCTTCGGGACACCGTGGTGCTGGGCGATCCAGGTGTCCGGCTTGAGCCGGTGCGTCTCGTACCCGGCGGGGCGGCGGTGCGGAGGCGCGTCGAACGGGTTCAGCGGACCGTCCACGTCGAGCAGCAGCAGGGGGCGAGTGGTCATCGGTCGTCGTCCTCGTCGTCGGGCTCGCACACGTCCAGCGCGAACTTCCAGACCCAGGAGCCGCCATCGACGTACAGGCGCGGGAAGTCCCAGATGTCCTGGCGCTCCGAGTCGACGTAGCGCACCTGGTCGACGGGCAGGCCGGGCATCTGGATCTCGATGGTGCGTCCGTCCGCCATGGTGAGCATGAAGGCGTACCGGCCGTCGCCGTAGTCGGCTTCCGGGCGGCGGGCTGCGTCTGCGACGGCGAGCCCTCTGGCCCCCAGGTCGAGGACGAACACGGCCGTGTTGGCCGTCGCGTTCGCCTCGGTGGCCTCGGGGACCGGACCGGAGCCGGGGTTGATGATGACGACCATCAGTGGTTCTCCTTCGGGGTCTCTCGTGGGTGGGGTGCGCCGTCGTCCTTGCCGGGCCAGTTGTGCGGCCAGGGCACGCCGCACCAGCAGCGGCGTGTCTCCCGGTCGAACAGCGGGGCCTCGCGGGTCGACGGCTCGCGGTTGTCGCGGAACCGGGCGCGCCGCCACTTCGCCGCGGCCGAGTTGCCCGCCGCGGTGATGGCGCGCTCCCGCTTCGGGTTCGCCACCGCGCTCAGCCCTCGAATTCGGGCAGGCCGCGGGTGTCGAGGCCGAGCGGGGAGGCGGCGGAGTGCATGTGGTCCACGGCCGCGCTGAGGTGCTGCGCGAGGGTGACGGCCTGGGCCACAGCGCCGCGCAGCTCGGCGACGGCGGCCATGGGGTCGCCACCGCCGTCGACGGTGACGCGGCCCTGCTCGTGGGTGCGCTGCACGGGCCGGATGGTCTGCTCGATGGCTTGCGGCAGCATCCGCACCAGGTAGGCGAGGGAGCCGATCGCGTCGTAGGCGTTCGGCGGGTACTGCCAGCCGTCGCCGGTGGTGATCGTGTCGTGGTTGAACTGGCGGATGAGGTCGCCGGCCTGCGAGGCGGTCCGGCCGGGTGTCGTCATGGGGTACTCCCGAGGGTGGTTGGGGCCCGGCGGCGGGAAGCGAGTCTGTGCGCTGAGCGCAGGTCGCGCGTCCGGCCGCCGGGCGGTCAGTGGGTCAGTGGACGCGGAAGCCGCCGCGGTGCTGGGCGCGCTCCAGGTAGGCGATCCACTTGAGCCAGTAGTCCAGTCCCTCCGCGCCGACGATCACCTTCACCTCGTCGCCGCTGTGGGTGCGGTACGCCTCCAGGGCGGCGGCGATCTCCTGCGGGGTGACCAACCAGCCGTCGTTGCTGCCGAACTTGTGCAGGGCGATCCCGAACGGCGGGTCGGGGTGCCAGGCCAGATGCTCGTCGATCGTCTTGGCGAAGGTGACGGCCTCCGGCTTGACCGGCTGCTGGCCCTCGGGATAGCGGACGGCCGACACGTCTTCCCAGTCGATGCCGTCGGGCAGCTCCGGGAAGTTCGGCTGCTGGTAGTCCACGGCGACCATGCCGAGCTGGTGCATGATCTCCCGGTAGCGGGACATGCCCCAGATGTTCAGGCGGAAGTACGAGGTGTCGCCGTCCGGGGCGGCCTCGCCCTCGGGGGTGTTCTCGATGTACATGTCGTAGCCCACGGCGGGCTCCTTCGGGGTTGGGTCTTGCGGAGTCACGCTGGTGGGACTCGAACCCACGACCCAGGACTTATAAGATCCGCGCTCTGCCAACTGAGCTACAGCGTGTCGGTGTTGAGTTGTGCGGGCCGCGCCCCGGTGAGGGGGGGCTGGGGCGGGGGGCGGCCCTTGGTGGCGGCCGGGCCGGGGGAAGTGGACCCGGCCGCCGGTCTGGTCAGGCCCGGGTGAGCAGCAGGAGCCGCCGGTGGGCCTTCGTCTTGATGTCGTCGTCGGCGCCTTCCAGGGCGGCCGTGGCGCGGGCGATCTCCTCGGTCATGCTCCGGGCGGGGCGGCGGGGGGCGAGGTGGTCGAGGTAGCCGGTGATGGCGCGTTCGGCGGCGTAGGCGGTGCGGCCGACGCGCTCGGCCTCGGTGCGGAAGGTGTCGTCGAGGGCGTCGAGCCGGGCCGCGAAGTTGGTCTTCTTCGTGTCGGTGGCGTCGTCGTCCAGCGGCCACAGGTCGGCGATGACCTGGTGGAAGTCGGCGACGGCGAGGTCCGTGCGGGCGAGGGCGGTCTCCTCGGCGGCGAACCGGTCGAAGTAGTTCACGGACAGGCCGAGGGTGCGGCGGGCTTCCTTGATCTGGTCGGTGGCCCCGGCGGTGTGGCGCACGGCCCAGCGGGTGACGGCGTCGCGGACGGCGAAGCGTTCGGTGTTGGCGCACACCGGGCGCCAGGGGGTGACGACGCATGCGAACTGGCCGTTGCCGGAGTGGTCGTTCATGACGGCCACGTAGGGGACGATCAGGTCGTTGATGCCGTCGGCGTCGACGGTGACGGTCTGAGGCAGGCGGATGGAGATGAACACCCGGCGCCCGCCCCGGATGACTCCGGCGGACTCCCACACGACGTCGTACCGGCCCACCAGCTCTTGCAGGAACTCGAATCCGGTGCGGTTCTGGATGGGCTGATAGCGGCGGCCGACGACGCCGAGCGGGGCGCCGGTGTCCTCGCGGACCGTGTGGAACTGGTCAGGGTGCTCGCGCAGTTCCCCGCCCCACCGGTAGAGGGCGGGGACGGTGGTGACGGTGAAGTCGAGGCCGCCCTTGGTGAGCACCTCGTCGATGTCGGTGGTGCCGCCGGGGATGATCTGGCCGAGGCCGTGCCACGCGGGGGACGACGCGTACAGGGCGATCGTGCCGTCCGCGCGCTCGTCGAGCCCGTGGGCGGCGATGATGCCGTCGATCTCGCCCTGCGCGTTGCGGGAGACGGTGAACGTCTCGCCCCGGTCCCAGCCGGTGAGGACCTCGTACCGGTCCGGGCTGATCATGCGGATCTCGCCCCGATCGATGCGGGCGCGGAACGCCTGCTCGCGGCTGCGGGCGGCCTCGATCTGACGGGTCTTCTCGGCGGCGAAGGCGGTGTTGACGTCGGTGGTGATGCTCACGGTGTCCCCCTCGGGGCGATCGGTTCAGGCGGTGATCTCGCGGCGGGCGGCGGCGAGGTGGTGGCGGATCGCGTCAAGCGAGCGGTCGAAGCCCTCGTGCGTCTCGCCCTCGGCGGGGGCCTGGAAGGCGGCGATCCGGAACAGGCGGCGCGCGTACGCCAACTGCGTGCGGGCCCGGTCGCGCGCGTCGTGGCGGCGGCACGCTGCCACGAGCGGGCTCACCTGCTCGTACTCGGCGGCGAGCGCGTCGTACGCGGCCTTCGCGACGGGGTCGGGTGCGGGCATGGCGGCCTCCTCACGGGCGAGCGCGCGACGGTGCTGGCGGGGGCCGGAATCCCCAACCCCTGTAAAACAGAGTACGAGAAAGTACGACTCACCACAAGGCTCATGTCGTACTTTCTTCGACAACTCCCGTCACCCGCGAAGCTGTTGGATCAGCCCCCGCCCGCCCCCCTCACGACGCCCGGTACTCCGTGAGCAGGTACAACCGCGCCCCCTCATACCGGGCCGGGCGGCCCGTCTCCCCGTCGGCGCACTCCGCGTTCACACACCAGGCGCGCGGCCGGTCGTCGTCCGGACGGCAGTGGATCGTCGCCTCGCCGCACACCAGGCAGCGCACACCCCGCATCAGCCGCGACGGCGCCTGAAGGCCGAGGATCGTGCGCACGGTCGAGTGCCAGCGGCCCACCGTCGACGTCACCTCCCCGACCCGGCCCGTCGCCTCCGCGCCCGCGGGCAGCGCCTTCAACGCGCGGTCCCAGCGCTGCATGTGCCGCGATCCCCGCAACTCCACGTCGAGAACCCGCGCCTGCGCCTTGATCGCGGTCGCCCAGTGCACGGCGTCCAGAGAAGCCGGCGGACGGGAGCCGGGCATGGCGTGCCCGCCGGCCTCCCTGGGCTGGGCGGTACGCAGGGCAAGCTGGTCGAGGCGATGCATGAGCCCGGGGCCGCCGTCTCCGGGATGGTCCTCGTCGCCGGTCCAGCGGTCCACCAGGTCGGCCACCAGGCCGTCAAGACTCTGCATCGGCGGCCTCCGCCTGGTCGACGAGGGTGAGGGCATGCTGGAGCAGAGCGCGGCAGAGGGCTCGATCACGGGGGTCGCGCACGGGCACACGGTCGACAAGGTGGATGGTGTGCACGAGGCCGTCATCGGCACCGATGAACAGCAGCGCCGGTCCGGGCGGGAGGTGGGGGCCGGTCACAGGTGCGTCTCCCCTCGTGCGAGGGCGCGCGCTGCTTCCTGCTCGGCGGCGCGTTCGGCGACGTCGTAGCCGAGGTACTTGGTGAGCTGGCCGATGACGGCGCGGACTTCGGCCTCGGGGAAGGGCCGGTCGCGCCTGGCGTTCGCCACGATGTTGACCAGCTCCAGGAAGAGCGCCGTGGGCACCAGTTGGTCGCCGGGCCACTCGACGCGGGCGCCCTGATAGCCCTTCAACAGTTCGCCGAGGGACAAGGCAGCCGTACCGAGTCCATACTGAGGATCGTCAGCGACGATGACCTCGCCGCCCGGGAACTCGGCGCCGTGGATGATGCGGCCGTTGTGGTGCAGGCGGAAGCCGCGGGTGAAGGCGGGTTGCATCAGGTGGTTCCTTCGTTCTGCCGCTCACGGATGGCGTCGGCGACGGCGAGTAGAGCGCTGGCGATGGCGAGCTGGCCGCGAACCTGGAGGACGGTCGCGGACATGCGGCCGTCCAGGGGGCGCGGCTGGCCGGTGGGCCACGTGGTGATGGCGGACACCTGCTCGTTCAGTTCGTTGATGGCGTGCAGGGTGTGGTCGTACGGGCGACGTGCCTCGCTCACGGCCGGGTCACCTCCAGGCGCCGGCGGCCGCTACGGTCCTGCTGGGTGGCGACGACGTGGTACCCGGCCTCCCGCAGTTCGGTGGTGATGGCGGTGAGTTGGTCGGCCTCGCCGGGCCCGTCCCAGAACACGGTGACCATGCGGCGTCCGGCCTGGGCGACGCGTACGTCCGGGTCCCAGTCGCCGCCCTCGAACTCGCTGAACTCGTGGCCCTGGCAGCGGAGGAAGTCCTCCACCGCGGTGGCCTTGATGCGTTGCGCCATGGTCAGCCCTCCTTGGTGTTCGGGTGGCGCCGGTGCCGGTTGAGGGCGTGGGCGGCGCGGGCGAGGACGGCGGCCAGGAGGATGCTGGCGGCGATCCACGCGGCGGCGATGTGCAGGGCGAGAGTCATGGGCGGGCCCCGTCCTGTCGCGACTCGGTGGCGTGGCTGTGCTCCGCCGCCGCTTCCGGATGCGCCTCTGCCAGATGCCGGTCCCGCGCCCGCTCGGCCGACTGCTGGCTGGAATGGTCGAGGGAGAGGAACCCGTCGCAGGTGTCGGTGCCCCAGCAGCGGAACACCCACTTCTGCCGGCCGTGGTCCGTGTACGCCTTGACGACCATGCCAGCCTTGAGGCCGTGCGGGTCGGCGTCCATCTGCCGCAGGGCTTCACGGGCGGCGTCGGCTTTCCCCTCGGCGAGGACACCATCGATCTTGACGAGGCCGACCGGCTCCGGGCCGGCGGCGTCGACAACGCGACCAGCGACAGTGATGTCCCGGCTGCGGGTATCGATGCCCACGTGCTCCAGCAGCCCGCGGATACCGCCTCGGCTGTCCGCCGGGATGTCCGCCGACTCACCCTCGTTTACCTGGTAGTTCGGGATTGTGGGCCCGGAATTGTCCGCTCGGGTGTCCAGGGTGATGTCCGTCTCCTCTGGCCCCGGCCCGTCCAGCGCGCGGCCGATGTCGCTGAGGGCACGCATCGTCTGCGGCTCCAGCGTGTTCCGCTTCCACCGGTCGACTTCGTCCCGCACCTGGGTCAGCGCCACCCACACCTTGCGGTCCTCGTCGAGGCGCTTCTCGTGGTTCATCAGGAAGCACTCGCTCGCCTTCGCCGCGTTCTCGATGACCCGCTTGGCCACGTCGAGGCGCTCCTCGGCGGAAGCGCGGTTCCAGCGGGCGATCCACTGGCCGGGGGTGGGTGTGAGCGGATCCCAGCCGGGCTCCTCGCCTGCGCGAAGCTGGTCCCGCTCGACCTCGGCGCGGTGCCGGGCCTCGCCCACCGTCTTCAGCTCCCGCTCGCGCTGCCGGGCGATCGCCTCCCAGTCGACGGGCGCGGGCTGCTCCTCGCCGGGTCCGGATTCGCCGTCGAGAACGTCGCGCAGTTCGGCGCCGGCGGCCCGCACGAGGAACATCGACGTGCCGTGGGCGGCCTCCCACCGGTCGGCGAGGGCGTATGCGCGGGCCACACCGTCGGCGAGGATCTTGCGGCCCGGCCGGGCCTCGTCGAGCCAGACGACGCGCGTGGCGCCGTCGTGGCCGTGGACGGACAGCATCAGGTCGAGGCTGTCCCAGACGGAGGTGGACGGGCGTTCCCGCCGGCGGAGGACGACGGTGCCGTCCGGCCACTGCACGCCGTCGGCAACGGGCCCGGGGCCACTCACGCCAGTCACGTCGCGGTCCCGCTGGAGCACGAACAGACGGGCGTCTATGGATGGTTCGATCACTTCTGTTCCTGTCGGTCGGTGGTGCCGAGTGCGTGGATGGCCCGGCAGGTCTTGAGGTCGCGGCGCCGCTCGCGGTGTGCCTCGCGGACTGCGATGAGGTGGGAGGCGGCGGTGTAGACGGCGGCGGCCAGGGCGGCGACCACGATGAGGCTGAGCACCGCGGCGAAGGCGCCGATCACGGCGACGGTGAAGACCTGGATCGGTGTCACGGCTGCCTCCGCTCGCGGCCGGCGGCGTACGCGGCGTGCAGGCCGGCCCCGGCGAGCAGGGTGCCGACGGTCAGGAAAGCCAGCGCCCACAGCCGGAGTTCGCGGTAGGCGGCGTCGGCGGCGCCGAGCAAGCAGGAGAGGGCGAGCAGGCCGCAGAACCAGGAGTCGGCCAGGCCGAGGCAGAGACCGACGACGGCGAGCAGGGCCACGGCGATGGCGATGATGCTGAGCGTGGACACGAGCGTGCCTTTCAGGTGGTGGCGGGTGCGGTGCGGCGGACGCCCTGGAAGCGGCGGCGCAGCCGGCGCAGACGTCGGCGGGTGCCGTCGCCACCACCGCCGTGCCACCAGCCGTAGGCGTAGAAGGCGCAGCAGGCCGCGTCGAACAGGGCCCAGAAGGAGCGGCCGCCGCGCAGGTCGTTCAGGCCCCACAGGGCGAACGCGATCGCCATGAGGCCGTCGCCCTGGTGGAAGCGCAGGCGCTTGGTGATCACCCCGGTTATGGCGCTGACGACCAGGCCGAGGGCGAGGGCAGAGAGAACGGACACGGTCAGGTTCCTTGCGTAGATTCGTCGTGGTCAGCGGGCAGGCCGCCGAAGATCCCGGGGTATGCGGCGTCGGCGCGTTGGTTGGCCTCCCGGATGAGCCGGTCGGCGAGGTGGGCGCCCGCGATGCAGCCCTCGTACTCGCAGGTGCGCCGGACCTTGCCGACGGGCTCGCGCCCGTGGTGGCTGGTGAACGCGACCCGCGGGGCTGTCTGCCGGCGCCCGCGGTAGCAGAGCACCGGGAGCCCGCTGACGCTGTCCGTGTATCCCGTCCAGCGCACGTGCCCGCCGTCGACCGGCGCGGTGTTGGCGCGGAAGGCGTCCTCGACCGAGGCGTACGTGACCGGGGCCCCTCCCCGCTTCGGTGCGGGCAGGCCCAGGGCCCGGCGGGTGGCCCGCACCGTCCTGGGCGAGACGTGCAACTGTGCGGCGATGTGACTCTCCGGCATCCCGGCGCGCAGCAGTGCGGCGATGTCGGCGCGGATCTTCATGACGCCTCCGGCAGCCGGTCGGGGTCGGGCTCGTAGCCGGTGCGCTGCCGCCACCCGCGGTTGCTGTGGTGGCGGTAGACCTCGCCGCTCCAGCACTTGGAGTCGATCGGCTCGTCGAGCCACAGGTGGCGCAGCAGGGCAACGTGGGTGCCGCAGCGCTCCGTGCCGTCGAGGCGGATCGGCGCGGCATCGTCCGCACGGTGGGCCGCCGTGTCGTCGAGGCGGTGCCGCTCGTCGTAGGTGAGCCCGGCGGCGACACCATCCCGCTGGTCGCGGTGCAGGCCGCGCTCGGACTCCTTGGTGTAGGCGAGGCACTGGGTGCGGACGGGGCAGTGGGCCACGCAGATGGTGCGCGCCTCGTGCTCACGCTTCGGGTCGTCGAAGATCGTCCGCTTGTCCGTGCAGGCCGCTCGCTCCATCCAGTCCAGGGGGCGGCCCGCGGTGTCGGGAACGGATCCGGTGTAGTTGCCCATGGGTCACCTCGCGGCGCGGCCCGAGGGCGCCTTGCGGACGCTGGCCTTGCGGTCGCGGCGGCGTACGGCGTCGGCGAGGTGCGGGGACACGCGGAAGCGGACCTTCTGGTGGGCGGCCACCATGACCTGCTCCCCGTTACGCGGGTCGCGGGCCTTGCGCTGCTTCGTGCGGTACGAGATCCAGGTGCCGAAGTTGGTGACGGCCACATCGTGGCCACTGGCGGTGGCGCGCGCGATTGCGTCGAAGGTGGCCGTTACGGCGGCGCGCGCCTGGTCCGTGGGGATGCCGAGGTCGGCGGCCACGACGTCGATCAGCGTGGTCGTGGTCAGGCGTTCGGTGATGGGCATGGGCTTCTTCTTCAACAGGTGCTCCAGGTACGGGCGCGGGGCCGTCACAGCCCCGCGCCGGGTCAGTGAGGCGGATCAGCCGCAGACGCAGCAGACGCGGTGACAGAACGGGCAGACGGGCACGTCGTTCATCGCAGGAGGTCCTTGGCACGGGCCGCGGCCAGCCAGGTGCCGAACTCGTGGGTGATGCCGTCGTACAGATCGGCGTCGGGCAGGCGCGTCGGCCGGGCTCCGGCATGGAAGTAGGAGGCGTTGTCGACGAGACGGCCGCCGAGCGTGTCGAGCTGCTCCAGGAATCGCACGCGGGAGTGGCCGAAGCCGAGGAAGCTCCAGAAGATCGGCAGCTTGGACGCCTGGGCGAGCTGGAGGCGGGCCGCGTCCTTGTCCTGCGGGTCGCCGTCGGTCTGGAAGACGACCAGCGCCGGGTCCGCGGTCTCGGCATTCAGGTAGTGCTCGATGACCGCCTGCATCGCGACCGTGTAGCGGGTGCCGCCCATGGTGAGTTCGCCGCCGTGCATCTGGTGCTGCTGTGCGACGACGCCCTCGTACTGGTCGAGGCTGATCTCGACGAGCGGGTACGGCTGGCTGTCGAACATGACCAGCGGCACTGTGCCGTCGTCGTCCAGGTTCACGGACAGGCCGAGGGCCTGGTCCGCGAGGTGCTGCACGCTGCCGTTCCTGAAGTAGTCCTTCATCGAGTACGAGCGGTCGACGACGAGGTACACGGCGGCGCGCTGTCCGGTCAGGCCCCGCTTCTCCAGCGACACGGCCGCGGTCTTGGCGAGCGAGACGAGCCCGGATGGGACGCCCGTCAGCGCAGGTACGGGCATGGCGGCGGGTGCGGCCGAGGCGGTCTGGTCGGGCTTCTTACGGAAGAGCATGGGGTGGTTCTCCTTGCGGTGGTGGTGCCGCCCGCCGCCGGGGCCGGTGTCATCCGCGGCGGCGGGCGGGTCTTCGGTCAGCTCGGCTCGGCGGCCGGGCTGTGGGCGAACGGCGCCTGGGGCAGCGGCAGAACCACTGATCCGGGCCGAGGCGTTGCCGGGGCTATGAGCGGCTGCGCGGGCGCCAGAGGCCGGATCGCGGTCACGTTCGCCAGCCGCGCCGTCAGCGCCGCGTTCGCCTCGCGGAGCTGGTCGGCGTCGCGCAGCTGCTCGTCGAGCTCGGCGATCTGCCGCGCGGCCTTCTCCAGCTGGGCGGTCAGGTCGTCGGTCCGGCCGTGGGCGTGCTCCAGTGCGCCGGACAGCTCCCGCCGGTCCTGCTTCAGGCGGGTGATGTACTCGCCGGCCCCGGCCAGTTCGTGGCGGGCGAGCCGGAGTTCGTGGCGCAGCTGTCGGGCGGTGATGCGGCGGGCGCCGCCGTCGTCGACGATGCGGCGGGCGATGTCGGCCGCGCTGCGCCCGTAGCGGACGGCGGCGATCAGCAGGCCGACACCGGTGCAACCGCCGCCGAGGAACACGTACGCGATCACGCGATCCCCGCCTTCCGCGCGGCCGCGCACAGCGAGCAGCCGGCCTTGAGGCAGGCGTTGCCGTTCGCGATGGACAGCGCGTGGTAGGCGCCCTCGTTCGCGGCCTGGAGGTCGGCGAGACGCTGCTCCAGGCGGTGGATGCGGTCGCGCTCCTTGGCCAGCTGAACGCGCAGCCTGTTGGTCTGGGCGTCGCTGAGCCGGGTGCGCCAGCGGCGTATGAAGCTGGGAGTCCTCACGAGGTCCTCCGGGTGGTGTCGTTGGTGGCCGCGTCGAGGCAGCGGGAGAAGGCGTCGAGGTCCTCCGTCAGCCCGGAGGCGATCGACTCGCGGAAGTCGTCGCGCGGGAACGTGTCGTGGGTACGCCCGTCCAGCTCCCGGCCGGCACGCCTCTTGCCGACGCGCGCCATCAGCCATGTGCGGGAGTCGCCCGGCTGGTGGCCTTCGGCGATGTAGCCGTCGGATTCGAGCTGGATGACCCGTTTGCCTTCCACGACCTCCAGGCCGACGGCCTCCATGTGGCCCTCGTCGGTCTCTTCCAGGTCGCCGTACAGCGGGCCGAGAGGCGCCCACTCGCCGTGCTGCTTGAAGAAGAACGGCACCCCCACGACGTCGCAGCCGTCACGGATCTGCCGCGCCCAGTCGGGGTGCATGGGTCGGGCCCGCGGCCCGGATTCGCCGCCGACGATGACCCAGTCCAGGCCGTGCCAGTCCTCCGGCCGCCGCCGGGCGGGGCAGTCGGCCCAGCGGTGGCATTCGGGCGTGAAGGCGTCCGGGTGCCGGCAGGTGCCGTCCTCTGGGGTGACGTGCCCGCAGTCGGGGACGGGGCGCAGCCAGCGGCTGAGGTCGACCGGCCCCAGCAGCGGCTCGCAGGACAGGAAGCGGACGGCAGCCGGGGTCTCCAGCAGCGCCGGGATGCGGATGTTGGCCCACTGCTGGTTCTCCACGCTGACGCCCAGCCACACGTTCGGTAGCGGCCACACGTTGATGACCAGCGGGCGGTCAGGGATCAGCCCCTTCAGCTTCAGCCCGGCGTAGTACTCCTTCGCGCGCCGCCGGAAGTCGTCCGAGCGCAGCAGGGACCGCATGCGGCCGTGCCGCTTCGTCAGCACCTGGTACGTGTGCTGCGGCGTGGCGGCCATCACCGCGAACGCCTGGGCGATGAAGTCGTCCGGCACGGCGTCGAGGAAGAGATCCGACATGCTGTTGACGAAGATCCGCAACGGCTTACGCCACTTCACGGGCCTGATGAGCCGCTCGGGGCGGAGCTGGACGTCGAAGCCGTTCTCGTACGCGTGGCCGGCGGTGCCGCGCCAGCGCTCGGCGAACGTCTCGGCGTAGCAGTTGTCGCACCCCGGCGAGACCTTCGTGCAGCCGGTGACCGGGTTCCAGGTGCGGTTGGTCCACTCGATCTTCGTGGTCATCACGCCGACACCTCTTCCGGCTGGCCGAGGTAGCGCACCCACAGGTCGGCGCCGTCCTGGGTGACTTCAGGCCGGCCCTCGTAGGTCCCAGCGGGCCGGTACGCGGGGACGCGCTCACCGGTGCGGACCTGGAAGGCCGCGGCCACGGCGCTGGCCCTGCTCTGGTAGGTCCCGGCGAGCACCCACTGTCCGGGCATCTGCCGGGCCTGCTGGGCGGCGTGCTGATGGTCGGGCCTGGGGCGGGCCTTGAGGCGGCTCACAGGGCGTCACCTCGCAGGCTCGCGGGCAGCCGTACGAGGTGCTCGCGCAGGATGCCGTCGGTGACGTGGTAGTCCTGGGCGCGGTCCCAGTCGGCGGCGGGGAACGCGGCCTGGAGCAGTCCGGCGATCTGCCGGTGGTTGTCACCTTCGACAAGGGGAATCTCCCGGTGCCCGAACGGCGGCTGCTCGTCGACGGCGAGGGCGAGCACGACCCAGCGCGGGCCGTCCTGCCACTGGGTGCGGGTGACGCGGACCTCGGCGAGCAGGTAGCCGGTCATGCGGCGCAGGTCGTCGCTCAACGCGCGGCGCCGGGACTCGTCGAGCACATACTCAACGCTGGTGTGGGCGCTCATGCCACACCGCCGGGAGGGAAGCAGGCGCGGACGGAGGCGAGCAGCAGCGCGTGTTCGGCCCGCACCTCGGGGCTCCAGCGGTGTTCAGGGGCTGGGTGGACGTGGTGGAACCAGGCGTCGCAGGCGGCCAGCAGCAGCTCCTCACGGTCGGCGGCCCGCATGCAGGAGACGGTCACCTCCGCCGGGTGGTCGACGGCCAGGTGCGCGAACGCGTCCTCGACGGCCGGGTTCTCCAGCAGGTGCCGGTCCGGGTCGTCCAGCGGCAGCGACAGGCGCAGCGCCTCAAGGTCCAGGGCCGTCACGTCGGGCGTGGCGGCGGGGAGCGGGCGGCGGCGCAGGCGGCCGGTCAGCCATCCGGTGAACGCGGCCAACGGGTTGTGGTGCGGGGTGGTGCGACGGGCGATGTGCAGCGTGGCGGTCATCGCCATCGCCTCCCTTCAGGGTTCAGTCGGTGTGGGTGGGGTGCAGGGCCGCGCGTACGGCGGCGGCCCCGCGCTGGTAGGTGTCGGGCCCGGCCGGGCGCCGGCGGTGGCGCCACGGCTCGGGGCGGGCAGCGAGCAGGTCCGGGGGTTCGGCCTGCGGGTCGGCGATGAGCTGGGCGACGGCGACCAGGACGCGGCCCCAGGTCGTGCCTTCGTTGCGGGCCTGCGCGAGGACGTCGCGCAGCTGGTCGATCGACCAGTCCGGCCGGGAGGCGGCGGCCAGGGCGAGCAGTTGGCCGGTGGCGGGCCGCGGCAGGTCGGTCATCCCGGCCCCCTCAGCCGGTCGGTGGCCGGTCGGCAGGGACGGCACAGGCCGTCGGGGAGCGGCCGGCGGGACGGGGCGCCGCAGGCGTCGCACTCGTGCCAGCGGCCGGGCGGGCGTGGGTAGGCAGGACGTCGGGGACCGGGCGGGGCGGCCGGGGGTCTGTGCCCGCGGGTCGCGCGCTGCTCGGCGCAGACCTCGCAGCGGGCGCCGGTGTGCCAGATCCGGCCGGACTCGCAGGCGGCCAGGCCGCAGCCGTGGCGGACCACCGCGGCGCCGAGCAGCCAGCGGCCCGGGTCGCGGATCTCCTGCGTCGAGGCGAACCGGAACTCCAGGCGGGCGCGCACCCGTTCGGGCTCCTGACCCTGGTCGAGCTGGCGGCCGATCTCTCGCGCCACCTCGCGCACCACGTACGGCGACAGGCCCGGCAGCAGCGGCCTGATGGGTTCGAGGACTCGCCAGATCCGCGGAGCGAGACTCAGCTCAGGCCCGGCGTACGGGCGGCGAAGCGCGGCGGGCAGCGGAGGATTGTCCACAGGGCCACGCGCTACTACCTGCACTCGCCTACGGCGGATGGAACCACCGGCCGGCGGTTCCTCCGGTGAGTCAATCTGCTGGTCTTCCTTAGACGCGAGGGACCCATCTCCAAGATCCGGACCCACCCCATCTCCAATGTCCTCTGTCAGGACCTGGTGGGTGGGCTCGTCGTGGCAGATGTAGAGGTTGCGGCCCCGGTACCCGGACCGCTTCTGCACGGTGATCCAGCCGAGGCGCTCCAGCTCCCGCAGGATCCGCCGCACGGAGCGCACGTCGAGGGGCTGGCCGGCGCTTTCGCCGGACCGGTGGCGCAGGACGCGCGCCAATTCGGCCAGGGTGATGTGCACGCCGGTCGCCGTGGCGTAGCTGAGCGCGGCGTAGCAGCGGAGTTGGCGCGGAGACAGGGCCTCGGCGGCGCGCGACGGCACCCAGGCTCCGTGCTCACGCCGCCAGTCGGTGACGCGGACGCGGCGCACTGCCGACTCCCCGTCGCCGCCCGGCTTCGTGCGCTGCCGGCTCGTCAGCTCCACCACGTCGTCGTCCGGCGCGGGCCGCATCAACTCCGTCAGCGCCGCCTCGACCGTCGACTGCGCCAGGCCGAGCAAATTGGAGATGTAGGTGACCCTCGCCTCGCAGCCGGTCTCGCGCCGGTTCAAGGCACTGATCTTCACGTAGACGGATACCGTGGCATCGGCGTAGTGGCCGACGATCACACGCAACGGCACGCGAACGCGTTGCATAGGGTCACCTCCTCTCCGGGATTGCTGGGTTGGGCCAGGGCTGCGTCAGGCGGCGTTGAGGTCTCGGCGCACCATGGCCGTGAACTCCTCGAAGTCCTGGTAGCGGCGATGCAGGGCCTTCCACTCGCGCTCCATGTCGGCGAGCACCAGGCGCCGGGTGAAGTCGTCGGCAGCGACCTTGTCCACCGGCTCGTAGACGTGGCCGTTCTCCTTGCGCACGGCATGGAAGGCACGCACGGACTTCTCCGGGTTTGCCTCGTCGGCCTCGCGGTACACGACCCGCACGGACCGGATGAGCTCGTGCGCCTGCTGGCGGCGCCACGCCTCCCCGGCCACGGCGTCGTTCCACTCGAACCGAGAGTGCAGCGGGTGCTGTTCGTCCCGTGCGGCGTCCACCACGAGGGCGGGCGTCAGCTTCTTGTGCTGGTCGTAGATCGACTGCAACTCGCTACGAAGATCCATCAGTTCCTCTCCTTCCGTTCCTGCCTGCCATGCCTTGCCATGCCGCGCCGAGCCGGGACCTGCCGTGCCTTGCCACGCCGTGCCCTGCCTTGGCTGCCGAGCCGCGCCAGGCCGTGCCGCGCCTAGCCCTGCCGCGCCGGTCCCTGCCCTGTCTGCCGCACCCCGCCACGCCGGACCACACCGGGCCAAGCCACGCCGTGCCCTGCCTTGGCTGCCGAGCCGCGCCTAGCCGGGACCTGCCGAGCCCCGCCGCGCCGAGCCAGGCCATGCCATGCCTGCCACGCCCTGCCAGGCCCTGACCAGCGCTGCCTAGCCCCACCACGCCTTGCCGGGCCTGACGTGCCGCGCCGAACCTCGCCGAGCCGTGCCTGGCCATGCCGTGCCTGGCCTGCCGAGCCGCGCCCTGCCAGAACCCGCCCCGCCCGGCCGTGCCAGGCCACGCCTCGCCAGACCTCGCCGCGCCTGCCGCGAGCTGTGGTCACGGGAGGACTTCGACGTCTCGGGCGGGGTCGATCTTGTAGGTGCCGAACTCGCCCCGCTTCTCCGGCCGCCACTCGCCCACGCCGATCCCGAGACCGCCGGCGTCGATCAGCGACAGCACCGAAGAACGGGACAGCGACGAGGTGACGTAGGTGACGACGAGCGCCGTGGACCAATCCGGGAACTCCGGCCGGTACCGCAGGTCCGCTGACCGCGATGGGCCGCCGAGCCGGACGACGTCCTCTCGCATGCGCGGCGTCCCCTCGATCTCCACCAGGGCCTGCGGGTCGTTGGGCGAGATCTCGCCGTGCATGAAGAGGAACTGGCGCAGCTCGGTCATGCGGACGTCCTTGCCGTAGAACCGGGCAGCTCCGACAGTGGCGGCCTTGAAGGCGGTGACGGGGAACCCGTAGCCGTCCTTCGTGCGGTAGAACGCGGCCTCGTACTCGGCCTTCGGGTCGCGCACCTGCTTGAGGGACTTGCGGCCCTGCTGCGCGTCGAGCATCTGCCGCTTCGACTTCTCGCTGAAGTTGTGGACGATCAGCGGCATCGTCCCGATGATCGGGACCCGGATCGTCTCGGTGCCGATCTTGTCGATCTGGATTGCTGCGTCGGCCATCTCGGGCCGTCCTTCCTTGAGTTGGTGATGGGCTGTTCAGTTGTCCGCGCCATGCCTGCCACGCCCCGACCTGCCGAGCCACGCCTTGCCTTGCCTCGCCGAGCCCAGCCACGCCCTTCCGCGCCTGCCACGCCATGCCGGGCCAAGCCGCGCCTGACCGGACCACGCCATGCCCTGCCTGCCATGCCGTGCGGGGCCTTGCCTTGCCGTGACCAGCCACGACCCGCCTCGCGGCGCCTGCCAAGCCGAGCCAAGCCGTGCCTTGACGTCCTTGCCTCGCCGCGCCTGCCAAGCCATGCCGGGCCCCGCCCAGCCGGGACCTGCCGCGCCATGCCGCGCCGTGCCTGGCTTGCCGAGCCGGGACCTGCCTGCCTCGTCAGTCGTCGTCCGGGCGCGCGCCGGTGAGCGCGGCCGTCAATCCGTCGGCGACAGTGGCCAATTCGTGCAAGATCTCGGAGGTGACCAGGCCGGTCGCATGCGTGGCGCGGCGCGCGTACCCGGCCCAGTGCTCCAGCGCAGCCCGCAGCCGCGCGACCTCCATCGCGTGCAGCTGCCCGGCCACCAGGCGCAGCGTGTCCGGCGAAAGCTCCAGCTGCCCGGTCGCATCGTCCAAGGTGCCCCGGGCGGTGCGCTGCAAGAACAGGGCCCGCTGCGCCTCCCGTACGAAGCCCTCCTGGTCCTGGTTCGGGATCTCCAAGGAGGTGATACGGACCTTGACCGCGGGCGTCTTCTCCGAACCCGGCGACGGCTCAGTGCGCTCGGTCGTGGTCAGCTCCCCGATGAACATCAGCCGCAGGCCGGGCCGGTCGTACAGCGGGCGCACGTACGGCTCCAAAGCCTCCTGCGCCGACGCGCTGACCTTGGGTTCGAACTTCAGGGTTGGCACTGCGCTTCTCCTTCGGGCCAGATGCGGATCACGGCTCCCGGACGTCCGAGGGCCTCGGGGTGCTCGTCGGGGTAGGTCTTGCGGATGCGGCCTTCGACGATCTGGGAGTCATCGGCGAACAGCACCCCGGTCAGCGCGTCACTGATGGCGCGGGCGTGGTGGTCCCAGTCATGGGAGGAGCGGGTGACCGGCCACGCGCGCGGCCTGGGCGCCGAGTCGGGCTTGGGCACCGTGACGGTGACGGCGAGGCCGACCGGGCCGAGGTACAGGCCGTGACTCGTACGCGGCGTCTTGCACAGCGCGCACTGCTTCGTTCGGCCCGGGGTCGCGGCGAACATGTGCCGACCGGTCGCCCGGCAGGCGGCGGCGCACACCGCGTCCCGCCAGGGCTGGAGGTCGGCCGCGTTCGCGTGGTAGCCGCGGCCGGCCCGGTTGTAGCGGATGTTGCCCTGCCCGACCGGGATGCCGTACACCGTCACCGTCACGGTGCCCTGGCTCACTGCTCCGGCCCCCCGTCGGCCGGGCCGTCCTCGCGGACGCCGGAGCCGGGCTGCGCGGCCGGGGCCGCCGTCGACCACTCGTCGCTCTGCGGCTGCTTCGGCCGCGAACGCTGCACCGGGCCACTCGACGCCTGGGCGTCGCGGCGCAACTGCTCGTGCTCGGGACCAGCGAGCGAAGCGACGTACGCCTCCGCGTCAGTCGCCACATAGGCGCGCGGCGACGTCTCCAGCTCGCCCAGCCCCATGTCGCGCAGCAGCCCGTCGAGGGTGAAGTCCGAGTAGGGGACGTGGGCGCCGGGCGGCACCTCAAGCCGCAGCGAGCGGACACCAGTCAGGTACGCTTCGCGGGGCCGCGGCATCTCGACAACGGCCTCGACCTCGAACGGCAGGTTCTTCTCGGCGCGGATCTTCCACGTCTTGTCCGTGGTCGGCTTCCCGTCGGGGCCGACAACCGCGACCTGCTCCAGGCGGGCGATGAGGATGACGGGTCCGTTGTGCTTCCGCAGCACGTCCAGCAGCCGGTTCCACCGCTTCTTCGCCGCGTTCCACTGATCCATCGTGATCGTGGCGTCACCGCTGCCGCCGCGGCCCTTGCGCGCGGCCCGCTGGTTGGCGATGAGCTGCTGCTCGTCTGCCAGCATGTCCCACACCGCGGTCATGGAGTCGACGACCAGGGCGTGCGGCTTCTTCTCGACGGGCTGCTCGGTGGCCAGCCGGGTCATGAGGCCGAGGTTGTTGAACGAGCCGTCGTGTTCGACGATCTCGTACCGGGCGCCTGGCAGCGCGCCATACAGGTCGGCGGAGCCTTCGCCGACTTCGATCCAGAAGGTGCGGTCGACGAGGTCGCTCGCGGAGAGCGCGGCGGCCGCATACGTCTTGCCGGTCTTCTCGGCGCCGGCGAGCAGGATCATCGGCCACGAGGGCTTGCCGCTGGGCTGGCGGGTCTTCAGTTCGGGGGTGCTCATCGGAACTCCAGGGCGGGGTGTTGCTCGGTGGTGGGGGCCGGGGCGGAGACGCTGTCACCCGTCTCCGGCCCGGCCGGGTGCCCGTGCGGCGCAGGCGGGGTCTTCGGGGCGGCACAAGCAGCGGGACTCCCCTCGCCCCCCTTCGCTTCCGCGGCGCCGCTCCTTACGGCGGCGGATGACGTGAACGCCGCACGGGCGGTCGGGGACCCGCTCAGCGCAGGCGGGGTCGCGGGGGCGTTGGTACGGAGCGGCCCCTCGCCCGCCTTCGCTCCCGCGCCGGGCGCACGAGAACCGGCATCAGGTGACGTGAACGCTGAGCGGGTGGTCTTCATCGCAGCGTCACCGTCCGCACGGTGATGCCGGGGGTGGGCGCGGTGCGGGCGTGCTCGGCGATCTCGCGCATCGTCTCGGCCCAGCTGGGCGTGAAGTCGCGCGGGGTCTGGCCGTCGAGCGCCTTCAGGACGGCGCCGTGCACGGTGTCGAGGTGCTCGATCGGCTGCGGCAGTGACTCGATCTCCAGCAGGCCCAGCGGCGTGTTGGCCGGGTTCCAGCCGGTGAACACGACCGGCCCGGCGTAGGGCTGCACGGCGGCGCCGAGCGTGGCGAGCACGCACGAGCCGACGATGTTGCGCGGGTACCGCTTCGGGTAGAGCAGGCCGACGTCGTTGACCCATGCGGCGACGGCGAGGCCGGGCAGGTTGATGCGCGCCTTGCCCTCGGGTCCGATGAGCGTGTCCCAGTCGAGTTCGCCGTCGTGGTGGGTGAGTGCGCCGTCCGGCGAGATGATCGCGTGCCGCATGCTCACCACCGCCGGCCGGTGGTCTTGAGCAGGCTGGCGGGCACCCAGGCGCGCAGCGGGAGAGCCCCGGAGGGGTTCCACGCGACGGACACCCAGGGTTCGCCGCCGGGGCCGATGCACACGCGGCCCGGCTTGCCGTCGAAGGTGTAGGGGATGTTCGGCGGGCTGTCGTCGCGGACCACGCCGTACGTGCCGTAGACGGCGTGGAGGACCGGCTGATACTCCGGCCACGGCTTGGCCATCATCTCCAGCAGCGACGCGATGGCGTCGCTGGTGTCGATGCGGGCCGTGGGCCGGTAGTCGAGCTGCCGTGTAGGGGTGTCGATGCTCATGCCGTGACTTCCTCGGGATCGCTGGTGGGCGTGCCGATGTAGTGGGCTCGGACGACCCACCGGCCGGGGCCGGTGTGGGTCGCCTGGGCGGTGAAGGCGCCGACGGGCTGGTAGGCGTCGAGCCGTCCGTCCTGGATGCCGCGGGCGACGTTGGCCGCGCCGGAGTTCGACGTGTAGGGGCCGATGTCGACGCTCGTTCCGGGCTGGGCGCGCATTGCTGCCGCGCGCTCGCGGTGAATCTCCTGCCACTGCTGGGGCGACTTGCGGTGGACGCGCTCCCGGACCTGTGCGATGTCCAGGCCGGGCAGCCAGCCGAAGTGCGCGGCGATCGCCGCCGCATGCGTCCTGTCCCTCGCACCGAGCCGGTCAATGATCTTGTGGCAGTGGCTGCGCACGGTGTGAGGGGCGATGCCGAGCCGCGTCGCGGTGCTCTCGTACGTGCCGCCGTTGACGAGCAGCGTCAGCACCTGCACTTCGCGCTCGGTGAGCGGGCACTTCAGCGTGCTGTCGCTGCCGCACGGACGGTGCTCGGCGATGGCCTGCTCGATGGCGTCGAGGGTGGCGAGGTCGTTGTCGCCGGAGGCGGCGCCCCACAGGTCCTCGATGAACGCGGCGAGCTGGTCGGCGTCGTACCGGCGCGCCCACGGGAAGGTCAGGTCACCGGCCATGGCTGGCACCGTCCCTGGCGTCCTCCAGCTCGCGCACCCGGCGCTCCAGGGCGCGGATCCGGTCGCGCTGGCGGGCGGTCTCCCCGTAGAAGGCGGGTATCGCGTCGCGGGCGAAGGCGATGAACTCGACGACGGGCACGCGCTCGCTGTCGACCCAGGTCTCCAGGAAGCAGATCGGGCCGACCTGGTCGGGCAGACCGTGCTCGCTGGGCTCGACCTTCCAGGGCCCTTTCGGCAGGTGGAGGATGATCTGCTGGGTCTTCTTCAGGTACTCGTCGGAGAGCGGCTCATGCACTGGGACCACCGTCCTCGGCGACCTTGCGGCGCAGCAGGTCGGTCTCGTACGGGATGAAGGCGGCCTTGCCGTCGCGGACGTCGCGGAGGGTGCCGAGGACCAGCAGGACGCGGCCGTCGAGCAGGGCCGGGCGCCGGTGGCCGGGCGGCAGGTCGAGGGCGTCGCGGACGGCGGCCAGGAGGTCGCGGAGGTCGTCGCGCTCCACCTCGATGGCGCTCTTCCCGCCATTCGTGCGGGGGACGTGTGCGAAGCTGGTTCGCATCAGGGTCCACCTCGTCTCTCAAAGCGACTTGGTCGGGTGGGTCCGAGGGCTCGTCGGGTGCTGCCGGCGGGCCCTCAGTGCGTTCAGGCGGCGGCGCGGACGGGCTGCCGGGGCGCCGTGCGCCCGCCGGGTGCCGGGGTGTCGATCGGGAGCAGGGTCCGCAGCCGGTCGATGACCTCGGGGGGCGCCGGGGGTGCGCTGGCGGCGACTCGGCGGATGAAGGCGCCGAGGTCCTCGCCGGGACGGATCTGGAGGGTGACCTCGCGGGTCTCGCCGCCGCTCATGACGTGCTCGCCCCGAACTTGCGGTCGGCTCCGCAGGCGCGGCACTGGGCCCGCCAGAGCGGGTTGCGGTGGCCGCAGTCGCACACCCACCGGCATACGGCGTCGATGCGGGCGCGCATCAGGCCACGCTCCGGCCCGGCTGGGCGCCGGCCTTGTCTTCCTCGGGGAGCAGGAGGTCGTGCACGGCGCAGCCGAGGACGTCGGCGATCGCCTTGAGGTTCTTCGGGGAGAAGCCCACGCGGCCGTTCTCGCAGTCGGACAGCTGACTCAGGCTGACCCCAGCTTTTCTG